>NZ_JBYTCR010000014.1:0-37424 GCF_058790455.1 Aeromicrobium sp. EU05-FHT14F07 | reverse complement strand
AAAAACCCCCCCCCCCAGATGTATTCTCTAGTCTCGTGGGCTCGGAGATGTGTATAAGACCCCCTTTTCCGTGGGGCCCCACGGAAACAGGCACTCCCCCACGCAAACGTGCGCTGCATCTGCAGGTTGACGTGGGGCCCCACGTCAACGCGCAGATGCGGCGGGGTCAGGTGCGGACGTGCATCCGCTCGCCCTGGGGGCCGAAGATGGCGAGCACCTCGGTGGGGTGGGGGCCGGGGTTGGAGACCCAGTGGGGCGCGCGCGTGTCGAACTCGACGACCTCGCCGGGCCCGATCGTCAGGTCGCGCGAGCCCAGGACCAGTCGCACCTGCCCGGACAGGACGTACATCCACTCGTAGCCGTCGTGCGTGCGCAGGCTCGGCTCGGCGTCCGCCTCCACCGGCATGACGATCTTGTACGACTGCAGCCCGCCCGGTCGTCGCGTCAGCGGTACGAACGTGCGCCCGTGCCGCACCACCGGACGCGCCCGCACGCGCGGGTCGCCCGTCTCGGGTGCGTCGACGAGCTCGTCAAGCGCGACGCCGTGCGCGGCAGCGAGCGGCAGCAGGAGCTCCAGCGTCGGCCTGCGCTGCCCCGACTCCAGCCGTGACAGCGTGCTGACGGAGATGCCGGTCTGCCCGGCGACGTCGGCGAGCGTCGCGTCGCGCTCCAGGCGCAGCTGTCGCAGACGAGGGCCCACGCCGGCCAGTACGTCGTCGAGGTCCGAGGAGGTCATGCGGCGGGATCCAGTCGGCGTAGCGAGGCCTCCGTGCCGAGCTCCGCGCGGTCCTTGCGCACCCGACGCCAGTGGTCGAGAGCCGCGAGGAGCACGGCCGGGTCGCCAGTGAGGTGCGGGAAGGAGACCGCGAGCCCCCGGTCGGCCTCCGGGATCGGTCGCGCCTGCTGCTCGCCGAACCCGGCCGGGGCGCGCAGCACCTGCACCTGGTCCGCCATGCGGGCGTAGACGACGAGCGTGCGACGCGGCTGCCGCAGCGCGACCACCTCGAAGACGTCGTCCCAGGCGACCTCCCGTTCCGAGCTCCAGGTGCGCAGCCGGACGGCGTGGGGGGTCAGCACCAGGGCGCCGCGAGGGCGTCGACCGGCGAGCACGGCGACCACGGTCGGCACGGCGAGCACCAGCACGACCGTGGCACCCACCAGTCCGACCGACGGCCCCGTCGGCCGTGTCCCGGCGACCGCCGAGAGGACCAGGAGAGTCGAGAGGAGGACGGCGGCCCCGGTGGTGCCCCACGCGAGGAACCGCGCCACACGCGACTCCGGGAGCACGGTGGCGCCGTCGTCGAGCGACGCCTCGTGGGCCCCCCGCGGCGTGACGAGGAAGCGCACGAGGTACCCGACCGCGAGGACGGCGGTCACCGCCATGGCGACACCGGCAGCGCCGAGGAGCAGGTTGCCGCGGGTGAGCAGCAGCACCGACGACGCGAGGAGGGCCGGGCCGATCACCACCGCGGCCGCACCCATGCCGAGCACCTGCCCGAGAGGCGGTCGCGGCGACGACGGCCTCGTCTCCGTGCCGCTCACCACGGGGTCACCGCGTCCCACACGTCGCTCGCCGTGTCCTTGACACCCTCGCCGAAGTCGCGCAGACCCTCGTCGACGTCCAGTCGTCTGGCTGGTCATGTCTGCTCCCCAGGTGTGGTCGCACGGTGCAATTCCGTAGCCGTAGGCCCATCGTGCCAGACGCCGCGACTCCTCAAAGTTTGCCAGAGCAGCAAAGATGTTTGTCGTTTGCGCGCTTGCCACCGCATGCTCGACCCATGAGCACGAACCCCGAGTCCCCCCGTCCCTCCGACACCCCCGTCGACGTCGTCGTGGTGGGAGGAGGCGCCGCCGGGCTGAGCACCGCGCTGGTGCTCGCCCGCTCGCGCCGGTCCGTCGTGCTGGTCGACGCCGGCGAGCAGCGCAACGCGCCCGCCGACCACATGCACAACTACCTCGGCCGCGAGGGCACCCCGCCGCTCGAGCTCGCGCGGCTCGGTCGCGAGGAGGTGGAGTCCTACGGTGCGACGGTCGTCGCAGGTCGAGTCGTCGACGCGCAGGCGCTGCCCGGCGACGTGCCGAGCTTCGCCGTGACGCTCGACGACGGCAGCCGCCTCCTCGCACGTCGCGTCGTGCTCGCGACCGGTGTGGTCGACGAGCTGCCCGACGTGCCCGGCCTCGCCGACCGCTGGGGACGCGACGTGCTGCACTGCCCCTACTGCCACGGGTGGGAGGTGCGCGACCAGCGCGTCGGCGTGCTGCTCAGCAGCCCGATGGGCCTGCACCAGGCCGGTCTGTTCGGACAGCTCACCGATGCGCTCACGGTGCTCACGCACGAGGTCGAGCTGGGGCACGGCGAGCGCGAGCCGCTGCGCGCACGCGGCCAGGCGACCGTGGAGGGGCGCGTCGCGGAGGTGCTGGTCGACGACGACCGGCTCGTCGGCGTGCGCCTGGCCGACGGCACCGTCGTCGAGCTCGACGCCCTGGCCGTGCAGTCGTTCCCCCGCGCCCGCACCGAGGTCGCCGACCTGCTCGGCGTGCCGACCCGGCCGCTCGAGATGCACGGCACGACGCTCGCCGTCGCGCTCGAGGCCGACGCGAACGGCGTGACGCCGGTCGCCGGTGTCGTCGCGGTCGGGAACGCCGCGGCACCCATGGCCACGGTGGCGGCGGCCGCCGCAGCGGGCGTGCAGGCCGGGGCGTTCCTCAACGCCGGTCTGGTCGAGGAGGACACCCAGGCCGCGGTCGAGCGCGCCCGCGAGGCGATGCGCGAGCCGGAGGCGTGGGAGGAGCGCTACGGCACCCCGTCGGCCGTCTGGAGCGGTCGCGTCAACCCGCAGGTGCCGGCCCGCGCGGAGCGGCTGACGCCGGGCACGGCGATCGACATCGGCTGCGGCGAGGGTGGCGACGTCATCTGGCTCGCGCAGCACGGCTGGAAGGTCACCGGCATGGACTTCTCCCCCACCGGGCTCGAGCGAGCGCGGCAGCACGCCGAGGACGCCGGGGTCGCCAACCGGACGTCGTTCCGTGTCGGCGACGTCCGCACCTGGGAGCCGGGCGACGAGCGGTGGGACCTCGTCACGGCGCACTACGTGCACCTGCCACCGGAGCCGATGCTCGACGTCGTGCGCCGGCTCGCGTCGGCCGTCGCCCCGGGCGGCACGCTGCTCGTCGTCGGGCACCACCCCGGCGACGTGCCGGCGGGCGTCAGGGCGCGCGACGACCTCTTCGAGCCCGAGGCGCTGCTGCCGGCGCTCGACGAGACGTGGGACGCGCGCGCGGAGGTCGTCGAGCGCACCCACACCGGCATGGGCGCCCACGTCGTGCGCGACAGCATCCTCGTCGCCACCCGCCGCTGACCCCTCCCCTCCCCGCTGAGTGTGACGTTTGCGGGCCGAGAACGACGCTTCGGGCCCGCAAACGTCACACTCAGCGGGGAGGGGGAGGGGGAGGGGGAGGGGGAGGGGGAGGTGAGGGTCAGAGGCGGCGCAGGGCGGTCTCGGCGGCGTTGAAGCCGCCCATCCCGTGCACGCCACCGCCGGGCGGGGTGGCGGCGGAGCAGAGGTACACGCCGGCGACGCCGAGGGAGTAGGGGTCGAGCGTGGGTCGCGGGCGCAGCGGGATCTGGCGCCAGGTGTTCGCGCCGGTGCCGATGTCGCCGCCGACGTAGTTCGGGTTGTAGGCCTCCAGCTGCGCCGTGCCCTTCGAGACCACCTGCACGACCCGGTCCTGGAAGCCCGGTGCGAAGCGCTCGACCTGGCCGATGATCTGCTCGGTCGCGTCACCGGGCCACGCGTGCGGGACGTGCGCGTAGGCCCAGACCGGGTGCACGTCGCCCTGCGACCGGCTCGGGTCGGCCACGTACTGCTGGCCGAGCAGCACGAAGGGCCGTTCGGGCATCGTGCCGCGCGCCGTGCGACCCTCCGCCTCGACGACCTCGGCCGCGTCGCCCGCGACGTGGACGGTGCCGGCGCGACGCACGTCCTCGTTGGTCCACGGGATGCCGCCCTCCACCGCGAGGTCGATCTTGAACGCCGCCGGGCCGTAGCGGTACGCGCGCAGCGCACGCGCCACGAGCGACGGCATCGCGTCGCCCACGATGCCGAGGGCACCGCGCGGGGACGTGTCGAGCATGACGACGTCGGGTCGTGCACCGGTGACGTCGGCCAGCTGGTCGAGGCTCGTCACCTGCACCCCGGTGCGCACGCTGCCGCCGAGCTCCTCCAGCAGCGACACGAGGGCGTCCGCGATCGACTGCGACCCGCCCTCGGCGACCGGCCAGCCGTACCGGTGGCCGGCGGCGGTCAGCATGAGCCCCACGGACGCGCTGAGCGGCGTGTCGAGACGGCCGAAGACGTGGGCCGCGACGCCCATGAACAGCGCCCGGGCGGGCTCGTCGTCGAAGCGTCGGGCCAGCAGGGTGGCCGGCAGGACGGCGTTGAGCCCGAACCGGCCGAGGGCGAACGGGTGCGACGGCACGTGCACCACCGGGCGCAGGACGTCGGCGAGCAGGTCGTCGAACCCGTCGGCGAGCGGCTCGAACAGCCGACGCCAGGAACGTGCGTCGACGCCGAGGGAGGCCGCCGTGCGATCCATGTCGCGGCTGACGACCCCCGCGCGGCCGTCGTCGAGAGGGTGGGCGAGGTCGATCTCCGGCCAGAGCCAGCGCAGACCGTGCCGCTCGAGGTCGAGGGAGGCCAGGAACGGCGACGCGACGCCCATCGGGTGGAAGGCCGAGCACTCGTCGTGCAGCAGGCCGGGCACCGTCAGCTCCGACGTGCGCGTGCCGCCGCCGACCCGGTCGGACCGCTCCAGCACGGTGACGTCGAGACCCTCCTGCGCCAGCCGCACCGCCGCCGCCAGGCCGTTCGGACCGCTGCCCACCACCACTGCCGACGTCATGCCTTCATCCTGTCACCGGGCGCGCGATGCGGCGCGGCGCGAGCTCAGCCCCCGGTGAGCGCCCGCACGACGGCGCTCGCGGGCGTCTTGCCGAGCCGCTCGGCCATCCAGGCGCTGGTGGCGACGAGAGCGTCGAGGTCGACCCCGTGCTCGATCCCGAGCCCGGTGAGGAACCACACGAGGTCCTCGGTCGCGAGGTTGCCGGTCGCGCTGCGGGCGTACGGGCAGCCGCCGAGACCACCGGCCGACGCGTCGAACGTCGTGACCCCCGCCTGCAGGCCCGCGTGCACGTTGGCGAGGGCCTGGCCGTAGGTGTCGTGGAAGTGCAGCGCGAGCCGCTCCGGCCCGACACCGGCCTCGCCGAAGCGGTGCACCAGGTCGCCGACCTGGCCGACGGTCCCGACCCCGATCGTGTCGCCGAGGGACAGCTGGGTCGCGCCCAGCTCGAGCAGCTCGCACCCGACCCGCACCACGGCGTCGGGGTCGACGGGACCCTCCCACGGGTCACCGAAGCACATCGACACGTAGGCGCGCACGTCGGCGCCGGCGTCGAGGGCGCGGCGCACGACGGGCGCGAACATCGTCATCTGGTCGGCGACGGTGCTGTTGAGGTTCTTCATCGCGAAGGTCTCGGTGGCGCTGGCGAACACGGCCACGTGGGCGCAGCCGGCCTCGAGCGCGCGGTCGAGCCCGCGCTCGTTCGGCACGAGGACGGGGTACGGGAACGTGGAGCCCTCGCGCAGCTCCTCGACGAGGTCGGCGGCGTCAGCCAGCTGCGGCACCCACCGCGGGTGCACGAAGCTGGTGGCCTCGACGACGGGCAGCCCCGCGGCGACCAGCCGGCGCACGAACGCGGCCTTCACGTCGAGCGGGACGACCGCCTTCTCGTTCTGCAGGCCGTCGCGGGGGCCGACCTCGTAGATCGTCACCCGGTCGGGGAGGCCCGGCTCGGGCACGACCATGGGGAGTCTCACGCGGACTCCTCGACGTGCACCACGACGTGCCCCATCGCCACCTGGTCGCCGACCGTGGCGCCGACGTGGGTGACGGTGCCGGCGTGGGGAGCGACGAGCGCGAGCTCCATCTTCATGGCCTCGACGGCACCGAGCCGCTGGCCCTCGACCACGACGTCGCCGACCTCGACGTCGAGCGCGACGACCGACCCGGGCATGGGCGAGACGACGTCGGCGTCGCCGACCGCTGCCGATGACGTGCGCCGCATGGCGTCGGCCTGCTCAAGGACCCAGGTCTGGCCCTGCCAGGTGGCCCAGACCCGACGTCCGCGCGCGGTGGCGTCGGCGACCTCGCTCCGGGAGTCGACCGTGACGGCGTGGGTCGTGCCGTCGGACTCGGCGACGTGCACGACGACGGGGGTCGCAGGCCCGGCCGAGCGCCAGCCGTCGCCCCGGCCGAAGGGCGAGGAGTCCTCGGGCTCGCCGAGCAGCAGGGCAGCCACACGCAACGCCTCGGGGGCGACGTCGGGTCGCTCGAGGAGCGGTCCCTCGTAGGCGTCGAGCCACCCCGTGTACACCTTCCCGGAGCGGAACGGCGCGGAGTCGACGAGTCGACGCACCCAGCCGAGGTTGGTCGCGATGCCCTCGACGGCCGAGCCGTCGACCACGTTGAGCAGCGCGTCGATCGCGGCGTCGCGGTCGGGCCCGTGGGCCACGAGCTTCGCGAGCATCGGGTCGTACGCCGACGACACGACGCTCTCGCCCTCGATCGCCGCGTGGACCTCGTGGCCCTGTCCCCCGTACCACCGGGCGTCGAGCACGTGCCCGGCCTGCGGGAGGAACCCGGCGTACGGGTCCTCGGCGTACACGCGCACCTCGACCGCGTGACCGGTGCAGGTGATCTCGTCCTGGGTGAGCGGGAGGGGGCGACCGGCGGCGACGTCGAGCTGCCACTGCACGAGGTCGAGGCCGGTCACCTGCTCGGTGACGGGGTGCTCGACCTGCAGCCGGGTGTTCATCTCCAGGAAGTAGGCCACCTGCGAGCCGTCCGCCCCGGTCGCGACCAGGAACTCGACCGTCCCGGCACCGACGTACCCGACCTCCTCGCAGAGCGCCACCGACGAGCGGTGCAGCAGGTCGCGGAGGGTGGGGTCGAGGTCGGGCGCGGGCGCCTCCTCGACGACCTTCTGGTGGCGGCGCTGGGCGGAACAGTCGCGCTCGAAGAGGTGCACGACCGTGCCGTGCCGGTCGCCGAAGACCTGCACCTCCACGTGCCGACCACCCTCGACGTACGCCTCGACGAGCAGGGTGTCGTCGCCGAAGGACGACGCCGCCTCACGTCGCGCGGTGGCGACCGCGTCGGCCAGGTCCTCGGCGCGACGCACCACGTGCATGCCCTTGCCACCACCGCCGGCGGCGGCCTTCACCAGCACGGGGTAGGCGTCGGGCGGCACATCGTCGACCTCGTGCCGCGGGGTCACCGGCACCCCGGCGCGCTCGGCCACGTCGCGGGCACGGTCCTTGCGGCCCATCAGCTCGATCACGTCGGGCGAGGGCCCGACGAACACGAGGCCTGCGTCCTGCACGGCCCGCGCGAACCCGGCGTTCTCCGACAGGAAGCCGTAGCCGGGGTGCACGGCGTCGGCACCCGACGAGACCGCTGCGGCCACCACCTCCGCGACGTCGAGGTAGGAGCCGACGCGCACGGCGTCGTCGGCCTCGGCCACGTGCAACGAGGAGGCGTCGAGGTCGGTGTGGACGGCGACGCTGCGCAGGCCCGCGGCCCGGCAGGCACAGACGACGCGGCGCGCGATCTCGCCGCGGTTGGCGACGAGCACGGTACGGATCGGTCGGGTCTCGGTCATGGCGCTCACATCCGGAAGACGCCGAAGCCGGGTGCGCCGGCGTCGCCATCGGGTCGGTCGGCGAAGGACGGCACGGGCGCGTTCGCGCAGGCCTGCAGGGCGAGGCCGAGCACGCGCCGGGTCTCCCGAGGGTCGATGATGCCGTCGTCCCAGAGTCGGGCGGTGGCGTAGTAGGGGTTGCCCTGCTCCTCGTACTGGGCGCGGATCGGCGCCTTGAACGTCTCCTCCTCGTCAGCCGACCACGCCTCGCCGCGCCCCTCGATGCCGTCCCGGCGGACGGTGGCGAGCACGGAGGCCGCCTGCTCACCGCCCATGACGGAGATCCGCGCGTTCGGCCAGGTCCAGAGGAAGCGGGGGTCGTAGGCGCGCCCGCACATGCCGTAGTTGCCCGCGCCGAACGAGCCGCCGATCACCACCGTCAGCTTCGGCACGACGCTCGAGGCGACCGCGGTGACGAGCTTGGCGCCGTCCTTCGCGATACCGCGGTTCTCGTACTCGCGGCCGACCATGAAGCCGGTGATGTTCTGCAGGAAGAGCAGCGGGATGCCGCGCTGGTTGGCGAGCTCGACGAAGTGGGCGCCCTTGAGGGCCGACTCGCTGAACAGGATGCCGTTGTTGGCGACGATCGCGACGGGGTAGCCCTCCACGTGGGCGAACCCGCAGACGAGGGTGTCGCCGTACAGCGGCTTGAACTCGTGCAGCCGGGAGTCGTCGACGACCCGACGGATCACCTCGCGCACGTCGTAGGGGGTGCGGCCGTCGACGGGCACGACGTCGAGCAGCGTCTCCGGGTCCTCGCGCGGGGGCAGGACGGGCTGCGGCGCGAGGTGGGTACGCGCGGGGCCCAGCGTGCTGACGATCGAGCGGACGATGTCGAGCGCGTGCGCGTCGTCGTCGGCCAGGTGGTCGACGACGCCCGAGGTGCGGGCGTGCACGTCGCCGCCGCCGAGGTCCTCGGCCGTGACGACCTCGCCGGTGGCGGCCTTCACGAGCGGCGGGCCGCCGAGGAAGATCGTGCCCTGCTCGCGGACGATGACCGTCTCGTCGCTCATCGCCGGCACGTAGGCGCCGCCGGCCGTGCACGAGCCCATCACCGCAGCGACCTGCGCGATGCCGCGCGCCGACAGCTGGGCCTGGTGGAAGAAGATCCGGCCGAAGTGCTCGCGGTCGGGGAAGACCTCGTCCTGCATCGGCAGGAACGCCCCGCCGGAGTCGACGAGGTAGACGCACGGGAGGTGGTTCTGCAGCGCGATCGTCTGGGCGCGCAGGTGCTTCTTGACCGTGAGCGGGTAGTAGGTGCCGCCTTTGACGGTCGCGTCGTTCGCCACGACCATCACCTCGCGGCCCGCCACCCGGCCGATGCCCGTGACGATCGACGCGCTGGGCACGGCGTAGTCGTCGCGGCGGTCGTCGCCGTACATCCCGTAGGCCGCGAGCGGGGCGATCTCAAGGAACGGGGAGCCGGGGTCGAGCAGCCGGTCGACCCGGTCGCGCGGCAGCAGCTTGCCGCGCGACACGTGCCGCTCGCGCGAGGCGTCGCTGCCGCCGCGGCGGACCACGGCCAGACGCTCGTGCAGCTGGTCGACGAGGTCGCGCATCGTCGGCGAGGTGGCGGGGCTCATGCGAGCGAGGTTAACACTCATTAACCTGCTGCGGTATCGTGCTCCCATGAGCAGCCGCCGTCGCGAGATCGCCCGCAGCGCGGTCGAGCTCTTCGCCGACCGCGGCTTCCACGGCGTCAGCGTGGGCGACGTCGGTGCGGCGTCGAGCATCTCCGGCCCGGCCATCTACAAGCACTTCCGCGGCAAGGAGGAGGTGCTGGCCCAGGCGCTCGTCGACATCAGCACCGAGCTGCTCGACACCGGGCGCGCCAGGGTCGCCGCGCACGACGACGCGTCGGACCGGCTGGACGCGCTCGTGGACTGGCACATCGACTTCGCCGTCAGCCACCCCGCCTACATCGTCGTGCAGGAGCGGGAGTGGTCGCGGCTCGACGCCGACGCCCGCGCCGAGGTGCGTGCCCTGCAGCTGGCCTACGTCGACCTGTGGGTCGACGTCGTCCGGTCGCTGCGCGACGACCTGCAGCGCGCCGAGGCCCGCGCCGTCGTCCAGGCGGTCTTCGGGCTGCTGAACTCCACCCCGCACAGCGCCCGCATCGGCGAGGAGGCCCTGCGGACCCTGCTCGCCCGCATGGCCCGCGCCGCCCTCCTCGCCTGAGCACGGCTCGGCGCGAGGCGCGCCCTCAGCCGGGCGTCGGGGCGGCGACGAGCCGCGCCGGACGTCGCGCCGACGTCACCGCCACGGCGACCCCCACGAGCATGACCACCGCGCCGATCGACTCGAGCAGGTTGGGCACCTCGTCGAGGACGAGCCAGGCGGAGAGCATGCCCACGGGCGGCACGAGCAGGATGTACGGCACGACGGACGACGCCGGGTGCCGCGCGACGAGACCGTTGAAGATCGTGTAGCCGACCAGCGAGGCGGCGACGACGGTGTAGAGCGTGCTGAGCAGAGCGGTCCAGCCGAAGCCGGCGAGGGCCGCCCCGATCGCGTCGGGCCCGTCGACGACGAGGGAGACGGCCAGGCAGGGCAGGGGCACGACCAGGGCCGACCAGACCACCAGCGACAGCCCCGACTCGACCTTCGCCGCGCGGGCGACGACGTTGCCGACCGCCCACGACAGCGCCCCGCCGACGGTGACGAGCAACGGCACGACCGACGCCCCGGCGCCGAAGCCCACGGCGACGGTCGCGAGACCGGCGGTGCCGACGAGCGCTCCGACGACCTGGCGGCGCGTGGCCCGCTCGCCCAGCGCGACCGACGCGATGACCATCGTCAGCACGACCTGCGCCTGCAGCACGAGCGACGCCAGCCCGGCCGGCATGCCGATCGCGAGCGCCAGGTAGAGCAGCCCGAACTGGCCGAGGCTCATGAAGACGCCGACCGCCACCACCGCCTGCCACGACGCCTTCGGTCGCGGCACCAGCAGGACGAGCGGGAACGCGACGAGCACGAACCGGATCGCGAGGAACAGGAACGGCGGCACGTCGCGCAGGCCCAGGTGGATCGCGACGAAGTTGCACCCCCACAGGACGGCCACGAGGACGGCGAGGAGGCTGTCACGGCGGGTCACGGGCTCAGTCTGGGCCCACCGACGATGTAGGTCCAGCGATGCTTTCTTCACGATTCGATGTACGTTTCGTGCATGATCGACCTGAGTGCGCTGCGTTCGCTGCTCGCCGTGCACCAGCACGGCAGCGTGGTCGCGGCGGCCCACGCGCTCGGCTACACGCCGTCGGCCGTCTCCCAGCAGGTGAAGCGGCTCGAGCGCCAGCAGGGCCGCCCCCTCCTGGAGCGCGTCGGCCGTGGGGTGGTGCTCACCGACGTGGGCCGACTCCTCGCCGAACGTGGCGCGGGCGTGCTCGACGAGCTGGAGACGCTCAGCCACCTCGGCCACGACGTCGAGCAGCCCCAGGGCTCGTTCCACGTGGCGACGTTCACCACCGCGCACCGCGGGGTGCTGGCCCCGGCACTCGCGGCGTTGGAGGCCTCGGCGCCGCAGCTGCGCGTGACGGTCGCGGAGGCCGACCCGCGCGACGTCGTGCTGCAGGTGGCGCGGGGTGCGGCCGACGCCGGGATCGTCCACGACTGGGAGAGCGTGCACCTCGACGTCCCACCCGCCGTCGAGCAGGAGCACCTCCTCCTCGACCGGGCCGACCTCGTCGTGCACCGCGGCCACGCCCTCGCCGACCGCGAGACGGTCACGCCGCGCGACCTCGTCCGGGAGCGCTGGGTGTGCACGCCCGCCGGGACGCTCTGCCACGACTGGCTGCTCGTGATGTTCGCCCGCCACGGTCTGCGGCCCGACCTGCGCTTCACCGACAACGAGTACGCGTCGCACGTGGCGCTGGCGGCCGCGGGCGTGGCGGTCGCGCTCGTGCCACGCCTGGGTCGCGGCCCGCTGCCCGACGACGTGGTGTGCGTGCCGGTCGTCGACCCGGTCCCCGAGCGTCGCGTGGGCCTCGTGTGGCGACGGGCGACCACCGGCAACCCGGCCCGGCGAGCACTGCGCGACGCCCTCGTCGCAGCCTGCTCGGGCACCGGCCGACCCCCTCACCCGCTCTGACCGTGACGACGTGGCCCTCGATCGCGTGGATGCGGGGCCACATCGTCACGGTCGACGGGGTCGGGGCTAGTGCGACACGTTCTCGACCGACGGCGCGTGCTTGAGCGTGCGCCAGGAGACGAGAGCGGCCAACAGGGCCACGCCGATCGCCAGGCCCGACGTCCGCTGCACGCCCAGGTCGAAGGCCGCACGCGCCGACTCAGCCAGCGCGGCACCCATCTCGTTCGGATACCGGTCGGCCATCGTCAGCGTGCTGCCGAGCGTCTCGAACGCGTGGTCGCGCTCGCCGTGCTGCAGCATGGCCGGCACGGTCAGCTCGGCCCGGTAGGTGGCGGTGAGGATGCTGCCCAGCACCGCCGTGCCCAGCACGGCGCCGATCTCGTAGGCGGTCTCCGAGATCGCCGACGCCGACCCCGCCTTGTGCGGCGGGACGGCCGCGAGCACGAGGTCGTTCGTCAGGGTCTCCGCCAGGCCGATGCCCACGCCCATCACCGCGAAGGCGACCAGGACGCTCACGACCGTCGGGTGCCCCGTGAACGCCGCCACGGCGTAGCCGAGCGACGACGCGACGAAGCTCAGGCTCACGAGCACGCGCACCGGGAACCGGCGCACCAGCCGCACCGCGACGAAGCCGCACGCCATCGTGACGAGCAGGCCGGGCAGGAGCACCATCGCCGACGTCATCGGCGACAGCCCCAGCACCAGCTGCAGCAGCTGTGCCGCGAAGAACAGGAACCCCGTGAGACCCATGAGGCTCAGCAGGTTCGCGGCGAGCGCCCCGCTGAAGACCGGGTTCCGGAACAGCGTGAGGTCGAGCATCGGCGACGCACTGCGCCGCTGACGGCGGACGAAGAGCACACCGGCGGCGACACCGAGTCCGAACGACGCGAGCGTCACGTCGTCGAGGCCGGCCTTCGCGAGGTGCTTGATGCCGTAGACCACCGGCAGCATCGCCAGCACGGCGAGCACGATCGAGGTCGGGTCGAGCGGTCCCGGGTTCGGGTCCTTCGACTCCGGCACGAGCCACAGCGCCAGCGGCACCAGCAGCACGATCAGCGGCACGTTGATGAGGAAGACCGAGCCCCACCAGAAGTGCTCGAGCAGGTAGCCGCCGACCACCGGCCCGAGCGCGGCGCCGCCGGAGAACATGGCCGCCCAGGCCGCGATCGCGAGCCGGCGGTCGTGGGCGTGGTGGAAGACGTTGCGCAGCAGCGAGAGCGTCGACGGCATCAGCGTGGCGCCGAAGAAGCCGAGCAGCGCACGAGCCGCGAGCAGCATCTCGGCGCTGCTCGCGTAGGCGGCGACCAGGGAGGCCGCGCCGAAGCCGACCGAGCCGATCACCAGCAGCCGGCGCCGTCCGACGCGGTCGCCGATGCTGCCCATCGCGATGAGCAGACCGGCGAGCATGAGGGCGTAGACGTCGACGATCCACAGCAGCTGGGAGCCGGTGGGACGCAGCTCGGTGCTGATCGACGGCAGCGCGAAGCTCAGCACGGTGTTGTCGACCGACACGAGCAGCACGGGGATCATCAGGACGGCGAGGGCGCACCACTCGCGCAGGCCCGCGCGCACGGGAGGCACCTCGGGCAGTGCCGATGTGTGGGGGCTCGACGGACGAGTGTCGTCGAAGCGGGGGTCGATGGTGGTCATGGCGGGGCCTCCTCTCGGCGGACGTGGAACGGTCCGGGCGGCGCCCGGACCATGAGGTCCACTATACCGTCCAGCCGGTACAGTTCCCAGCCCGGGTGCGTCCCCGCGTCGGTGATCCGTGTCGCACCCTGACGGGTAGGCTCGCGCCATGCCGCCGGCCGAGCGCTCCACCCGCGACCGTGTGCTCGACGCGTTCGAGACGCTCCTCGTCACCCAGGGCAGCAGGGCAGCCACGCTCGACGCCGTCGCCGCCCAGGCCGAGGTGTCCAAGGGCGGCCTGCTGTACCACTTCCACAGCAAGGACGAGCTCGTCGACGGCATGCTGGCCCGCCTGCGGGAGCAGGGCGCACGCGACGCCGCGGCGATGAGCGAGGCGCCCGAGGGACCCGTGGGCTACTACCTCGAGACGTCGGTCGACTCCGGCTCCGACTTCGACCGCGCTCTCATCGCCGCCGGTCGCATCGCGCAGGAGAACGACACCCGCGCCTCGAACGCCCTGGCCGACCTGCGCGAGGGCTGGTTCGTCGTGCTCCGCGAGCACCTCGGCGACGAGTCCCTGGCCCGGACCATCCAGCTCATCGGCGACGGCCTCTACTTCGACGACACCACGGGCCTGGCGGAGAAGAACGCCCTCCAGCACGTGCGCGACGTGCTGCAGCGCCTCGGCGCCCTCTGACCGTCATGTGATCGGCGACGCGATGTCGCCCGGTGTTCACCCGCGGCGGCTGCCCTGGTGTCATGAAGCTGCTCGCCGTCAGTCTCGCCGCCGCCGGTGCGATCGCCACCCCCAGCGTCGCGGTCGCCACGCCGGTCGCCCCCACGCACGACAAGCCGGTCGTCCAGCACGGCAAGAAGCCGACCCGCACGGTCACCGTCTTCGCCCACCGTGGCGCGTCGGGCCACCGTCCCGAGCACACCCTCGCCGCCTACGAGCTCGCCATCCGCCAGGGCGCCGACGTCATCGAGCCCGACCTCGTCAGCACGAAGGACGGCGTGCTCGTCGCCCGCCACGAGAACGAGATCAGCGGCACCACCGACGTCGCCTCGCACCCGGAGTTCGCCGACCGGCGCACGACCAAGGTGATCGACGGCGTCGACGTGACCGGCTGGTTCACCGAGGACTTCACGCTCGCCGAGCTCAAGACGCTGCGCGCGGTCGAGCGTCTCCCGCAGGTGCGGCCGGGCAACACCGTGTACGACGGGCGCTTCGAGATCCCGACCTTCGACGAGGTGGTCGAGCTCGCGAAGCGCGAGAGCCGCGGTCGTCGCACCATCGCGGTCGCCCCGGAGACCAAGCACCCCACCTACTTCCGCTCGATCGGGCTCGACCTGAACCGCCCGCTCGTGCGCGCGATCCGCAAGGCCGGCTGGGACCGTCGCAACGCGCCGATCGTCGTCCAGTCGTTCGAGACGTCGAACCTCAAGGAGCTGTCCCGCTGGACCCGGGTGCCGCTCGTGCAGCTGACGTCCGCGTCCGGCGCGCCGTACGACCTGGTCTCGCGCGGCGACGACACGACGTACGCCGACCTGACGACCCCGCAGGGCCTGCGCTCCGTGGCCCGGTACGCCCGCTGGATCGGCCCCGACAAGAGCCAGGTCATCCCCCGCGACGCCCGGGGCGCGCACACGACGCCGACGTCGCTCGTCGACGACGCGCACCGTGCGGGACTGAAGGTGGTCGTCTACACGATCCGCAACGAGAACCAGTTCCTGCCCACCGACCTGCGCATCGGCACCGACCCGAACGCCCAGGGCGACGTGCGCACCGAGCTGTTCCGGTACTTCGACACCGGGGTCGACGGCGTGTTCGCCGACTACCCCGACTCCGCCGTCGCAGCCCGCGCCGCCTGGCAGAAGCGCCGCTGACCCACCGGCTCAGCCGGCCCGCGGGCCGACGACGTCGTAGTGCGCGACGACGAACGCACGGTTCCGTCCGACGTCGCGCAGACGCAGGTCGAACCGCCGCGGGAACAGCGGCCGTCCCGCACCGAGGGTGACGGGGGCGACGGAGACGATGACCTCGTCGAGCAGGCCGGCCTCCGCCAGGTCGGCGGCGAGCGCGCCCCCGCCGACGACCCAGACGTCCCGGCCGTCCGCCGCCTCGACGATCTCCGGCCACGGTCCGGCCGGGTCGCCGGCGACGACGCGGACCGTCGGCGCGACGGCCGCGAGCTCGCGGTGCGTGAAGACGAAGGTCGGCTGCTCGTAGGGCCACGGCTCGCCGGTCTCGGCGAGGTGGTCGACCACCCACCGGTAGGTCGTCGCACCCATCACCAGCGCTCCGGCACCGGTCATGTGCTCGTGGCCGCCCGCGCCGTCCGGGTCGCGGTCCTGCTCGAGCAGCCAGTCGAGCGAGTCGCGCTCGTCGGCCAGGAAGCCGTCGAGGGTCGGTCGGTCATCGCGTCGCTCCTGACGGGTCGTCGTGGCCGGCGCGGCGGTGCCAGAGCACGGGGTCGGGCTCGGGCAGCACGTCGACTCCTCCCCTGCTGAGCATCCAGTGGGCCACGTGCCGTCGCTGCGCCGAGAACGTGAGCACGTGGGAGACCACCTGTCCCAGGCGGAAGGACTCGGGCGGCTCGCAGAGCGCGTCGACCACGCTGTCCGCCCACGCGGAGCGACGGTCCACGTCGAGCACCCAGGCGAGCCAGCGCGGTGCCACGTCGTCGTGCCGCTCGAGGAGCTCGGCGACGGTCGGGCGGCCGGGGAGGGGCCGCGCGGGTGCGCCGTCGAGCATCGCCAGCCACGGCTCGGTGTCGCCGGCCAGGTGGGTGAGCACGGCGCGCAGCGTCTCTTCGGGACCGTGCCAGTCCAGGACACGGTGACCCGGCATCCTCACGACGTCGAGCGCCTCCTCGTCCAGACGACCCGCGGCAGCGAGCAGGCCGCGCACGTCGTCGAGGTCGTGGCGGACGAGCAGCTGGAGCACGTCACCGCCCGGATGCTCGCGGGTCTCCCCGGCGTCGACGTACAGCACGGACGGTCCGTGGAAGTGGATGCCGTTCGGCGACGGGAGCCAGTGCCCGCGCTCGACGGTGGGCGGGAGCTGCGACGGTGCGCACCCGTAGGCGCGGGCGAAGGCGCGGCTGAACCCGTCGACGTACTCGAACCCGGCGTCGAGCGCGACGTCGGTGACGCGCGCGCCGCGCTGCAGCTGCCAGGCGGCCCGCTCGAGCCGCACCCGCCGCCGCAGGCTCACGGGCGGCTCACCGGTCGCGCCGCTCACCTGGCGTGCGAGGTGGAAGGCGGAGAGGTGTGCGCCCCTCGCGATGTCGTCGAGCTGCCCGTGGTCGTCGGAGAGCACCGCGTCGAGCAGGGCCAGCACACGGTCCGGTGGCGGGACGGTCATGCCCCCAGTCTGAGGGGCCCCGGCCCACCCGTGCCCGACCGTTCTTGCTGACCTACCGCCAGGTCTCGCCGACCGTCGCGACGTCGCCACGTCCCGACGTCAGCGAGGCGACGCTGGCCCCCACCTCGCCGCCACGGTCGGGCTCGACGGCGAGCGTCAGCACCACGTGCGACCCGTAGGCGACGTCGACGACGTCCCAGCTGGAGCGGAGCCGGTTCTCGACCACGCCGACCAGGTCCACCGGGACCGTCACGTCGACGAGCAGCCGACGGCGAAGCGCCCGCGTGCCTGCGGCGTCGAGAGCCAGCGCGGTGGCGTCACCGTAGGCACGCACCAGGCCGCCGACCCCGAGGAGCGTGCCACCGAACCACCGCGACACGACCGCGACGACGTCGCTCACGCCGCGCCCGGTGAGCACCTCCGGCATCGGCCGACCCGCGGAGCCGGACGGCTCACCGTCGTCGTTGGAGCGGCGCAGGCGCGCGTCGGGACCCACGACGAACGCCGTGCAGTGGTGCCCGGCGGTCGGGTGCTGCGCGCGCACGGCGGCGACCACTGCGCGCGCCGCCTGCTCGTCGCCCGCCGGGGCGACGTGCGCGAGGAACCGCGAGCGGCTGACCTCGAGCTCGACGTCGGCCGAGCCCGCAGGCACCAGGTACTGGTCGGTGGTCAGCGGCGGCGCAGCTCGAGGAAGATGCTCGGGCCGAAGTCGCGCGACGCGAGCCGCTCCTGCAGGGCCTTCTCGACCGAGACGAGCAGACCGGTCGGGAGCGCCTTCTTCAGCTTCTCGCTGCGCAGGTTCGAGACCGACAGCTTCCGCTCCAGGTGCAGCCCCGCGGACGCGAGCTGGTCGACGACGGTGTCGACGTTGTGGTTGACGAACGCGATGGCGTCGGGCTCCTCGGCCGTGGCCGTGCGGATGCTGACGGGCTCCTTCGGCAGCGCCTTGCCCTCCTTCTTGAACCGTCGACGGTTCTTGAAGTGGCCGTAGTTCGCGACCTCGATGAGGGCGGTCGCGCCGGGCTTGAGCACGCGCGCGATCTCGGAGAACTCGGTGGTCGGCTCGGGGATGTGGTGCATGACGCGCACCATCGTCAGCAGGTCGAGCGACGCGTCGTCGAACTGCAGGTCGTCGGCCTGCATCTGCACCTGCGCGATGTCGGTGCCGGCGAGCACGCGCTCCGCCGCCTCCAGCTGCGTGCGGCTCGGCTCGGCGAGCGTGACGTGGTCGGCGTACTCGCGCAGCAGCAGGCAGAGCCGGCCGAAGCCGCCGCCGACGTCGGCCGCCCGGCCGAAGTGACGGCCGTCCAGCAGACGACGGATCGCCGCCTCCTCGGCGGCGTGCTCGTAGTCGCGGTTGTCCCAGTAGGCCGTGTAGTCGTAGCCGCGGTCGTACTGGTCGGCGACCTTCTTGCGCTTCTCGTCCGTCACGCGCGCCAGCCTAACAACGCACCCCGCCCCGAGCCCGTGCGGTGCGACGCCCATCCGCTGGTCGAGTAGTCCGACCGGCGACGAAGGAGCCCGGTCGGACAGTGGAGCCGTCGCAAGGGGGCGTAGCCGCGACGGAGCGAGACCACCCGGCAACGGCCCAGCGTCACCAGCCCGGGCGTGCCGGGGTCTGGACGCTGCCGAGGTCTCGATACAGCGGGACCGGCTCCGCCGGTGCACGACTCGACCTGGCTTCACCGTTCAGGCGCTGCGCGCCTTCAGGTTCAGCCGAACGTGCGGGGGCCGAACTGGGGCTGCTCGCGCTTCAGACCCGCCTTGCGGGCGATCGCGGTGTTCGGGGAGCGGAACATGGCGAGCTGGTAGAGACGCTCGCGGCGGAACGCCGAGCGCAGCCCGCCGAGCCGCACCTGGTTGAGCAGCTTCTTGCTGGCCGCGACGGAGTCGGGCGAGCGGGCGACGATCGCGTCGACCAGCTCCAGCGCCGGCTTCAGGGGGTCGTCGGCGACGCCGGACGCCAGCCCGATCTCGGCGGCCTCCTCGCCGGAGACGGTCTCGCCGGTCATCGCGAGCCGCTTGGCGACGTCGGCGCCGACCAGCTCGACGAGGGGGACGGTGCCGCTCATGTCGGGCACGAGACCCCACTTGGCCTCCAGCAGCGACCACTGCGCGTCGGGCGTCGTGAACCGGAAGTCGGCGGCGAGGGCCAACTGGATGCCGGCACCGAAGACATGACCGTGCGTCACGGCGATCACCGGCACAGGCAGCTCGCGCCAGGCCCACAGCGCCTGCTGGAAGCCGTTGGTGGCGCGCCAGGGCGGGGTCAGGAAGAACCGCGCGACCTTCGCCCGCTGGGGCTGCACCGAGGCGAAGTCGAGGCCGGCGCAGAACGAGTCCCCCTCGCCCTGCAGCACGACGGCGCGGACGTCACGACGACCGCGCACCTCGGCGGCGGCGTCGATCAGGCCCTGGAGGACCTCGAAGTCGACGCCGTTGAGCTTCTCGGGCCGGTTGAGGCTCACGTACGCGACAGGTCCGTCGATGCGGGTGAGGACGGCAGACGTGGTCATGGGGAAAGGCTAGACCTCACCCGGACGCGCTCGCGGTCAGCGCACGCGGTCGAGGACCTTGCGCACGGCGGTGCCGACGTCGGCGGCGACCTCCGGCGTCTCGGTGCCGAAGCGGATGCGCACCTCGTCCGGCCACCCGGGGCTGGCACGGATGAACGCGCTGCGACCGCCGTTCTCGACGTGGTGGCGCACGATCCCGGCCGAGTCGCCGGGCGCGTCCCACAGCACGACCACCGACGGCGACAGCCGGGAGGCGAGGTCGAGCACCTCACGGGGGCCGATGTCGGGTCCGATGACACGCAGCACCACGTCGGCCTGCGCGAGCGCAGCGGCCCACGCGACGAACGGGAGGGCCTGGGACTCCTCCGTGAAGGTGGCGAGCAGCACCTGCGGCTTGAGGCCGCCCTGGGCGGGGGGCGCACTGGGGCCGCGCACCACGTGCAGCGCCCCGAGCACCGTCCGCAGGGCCAGGGAGAGCGCGTCGCGGTCGAGGTTCCCGCGCGACACCTCCTGCGTGAGACGGCCGAGCGCCGGCGACAGCACGTCCCGCCACGCCTCGAGCACCGACGACGACTCCAGCACCCCGGTGACGATCTGCTGCAGCCGTGCCTCATCGCTGGCCGTGGCTGCGGCAAGGAACGAGTCGAGGAGGTCGTCGGTCTGGACGGGCGCCGTGTGGCTGGTCTCGCCGCGCAGCGCTGCGGCGAGATCGTCGCGGTCGAGGTGACGGGCCACCCGGGCGGCGTCCTGGGCGGAGACACCGCGCGCCACCATGCGACGTACCAGCTCGACACGGGTGATGTCGCGCTCGGTGTAGCGCCGGTGGCCGCCGTGCGTGCGGTGGCTCGGCCCGATGCCGTACCGCCGTTCCCAGGTGCGCAGGGTCGACGCGGCGACACCAAGTCGCGAGGACACGGCTCCCACACCCCATGTCAGGTCAGTACCGGCGTCGGCGACGTCGCTCCACTGTCCCGCGGGCTGACGGGGTTCCTCGGGACGTCCTGGTGTTTCCTTCACCTACGTCACCTCCCAGCCTTCCTGGGTAGGTTGCTCATGCTACGGAGGATCCAGGATCTTGCCATTCCGGTTCAAGGTGCATAGATTGTGAGCAAGTTGTGTTTCTGGTCGGAGCAACCGCCGCCCCGGAGCCCATCAAGGTCGCCGGAGACTCCGACGCGACCGAGAGGGGGCACGAAATGGTCAACATCAGACGCCTGCCGATGCCGTTGCAGGAGACGTACGACTGGCAGTACGACGGTCTCTGCCGTGAGGTCGATCCGGAGAGCTTCTTCTCGCCGGAGGCCGAGCGCGGAGCGCCGAAGGCCCGGCGAGAACAGGCCGCGAAGGAGCTCTGCGCGCGCTGCCCGGTGATCGAGCAGTGCCGTGAGCACGCGCTTTCGGTGCAGGAACCGTACGGTGTGTGGGGAGGGCTCAGCGAGTCCGAGCGGCGCGACATCCTCAGCCGCAGCCCGCACCCTCACCGCGCTGCCTGACCCCCACCGAGAGGACTTCTCATGTCCGACGCATCCCTGTCCGGCAAGACCATCGCCTTCCTCACCGCCGAGATCGGGGTGGAGAAGCCCGAGCTCGAGGAGCCGTGGAAGGCGGTCGTCGAGGCCGGCGGCACGCCCGTGCACATCGCGCCCGAGGCCGGCACCGTCCAGTCGATGGTGAACGACACCGACAAGGACGCCACCTTCGAGGCGACGGTCGCCGTGGCCGACGCCTCGGCCGCCGACTACGACGCCCTCGTGCTGCCCGGCGGCACCGTGAACGCCGACAAGGTGCGTTCCGACGAGACGTCGGTCGCGCTGGTCAAGGCGTTCGTGGACGCCGGCAAGCCCGTCGCTGCGATCTGCCACGCCCCGTGGACGCTGGTCGAGGCCGGCGTGCTCCCGGGCAAGACGCTCACGTCGTTCCCGTCGCTGGCGACCGACGTCAGGAACGCCGGCGGCACCTGGCAGGACGCCGAGGTGTTCCACTGCCCGGCGAACGGCTGGGACCTGATCACCTCGCGCAACCCCGATGACATCCCCGCGTTCAACGCCAAGCTGGTGGAGGTCTTCGCCGGCTGACGGCGACGACCGACGACGAAGGCGCTGTCACCCGACCGGGGTGACAGCGCCTTCGTCGTGGGCGAGGCTCAGGAGCCGGGCCACTCGCCGGTGACCTTCTCGAAGGTGCGGGCGCCCTGGCGGTTGATGACCGCCTTGACGACGGCGTAGATCGCGCCCTGCAGCGCCGCCGCGACGAGGATCTCCTTGATCGGGTACTCGCTCTCGAGCGGACCCGGCGCGTCGGAGCGCTGGTCGCTGCTGGGGCTGACGCGCTTCCAGATCTGCTTGAAGATCAGGCTCGACAGGAGTCCGCCGAGGATCGAGCTGACGATCCCCACCGGGCGGTAGAGGAGCTTGGCCGAGGTGCTGGGCTGCTTCGAGGGTGCGCGACTGGACATGTGACCGACGGTAGCCATCCGCACCGACGGGCGCACCCCGGCCGCAGTCAGAGCTCGTCCCGACGGCGGGCCGCACCGGCCTGGGTGAACGCCGACCCGAGCAGGGCCGTGGCCACGGCCTGCCGCATGCGCCGCCGTCGTCGACCGAGCGCGACCCGACGCCGGGTCGCCGCGGTGTTCCGGTCCACGACCTACTCCGTCCGCAGGTGGACCGGACGCGCGGCGTCCACCGCGACCGGCCTGACCAGGCGCGCGGCTGCCCATGCCGCGGCGCTGACACAGGCCCAGGTGCCGAGGACGCCGACGACCACGGCCACCGTCCGCGGGCCGACGAGCGAGCCACCGGCGAGGAGCAGACCGGAGTAGCCGAACGCACCGATCGCCGAGCCCGCCACGCCCAGCGGCACGGCGACCAGCCGGACCTGGCGCAGGAGCGCGCGGTCGAGGTCGCGCTGGGTGGTCCCCGTGGCCGCGAGGAAGGCGATCTCGCGTCGCGCCTCCCAGAGCGACTCGACGGCGTGCACGGCCAGGGAGCCGGCGACCACGACGAGCGCGACGAGGGCGGCGACGACGGTCGCCACCGCGCCGACGTCGTAGGTGTCGCCGATGCCCCACTGGTCCATCGCCATGACGTCACCCGAGAAGGCGGCCGTGGTGCCGAGCGTGAGACCGATCGCCCCGACCCCGGCCGCGGCCCTGCCCGCGGCGCCCGGAGCCACGAGCAGCCGCTGCGCCGCGAGGAGGTCGGGTGCCGTGCTCGCGCGCCGGACGGCACGACGAGCCATCCCGTAGGCGACCCAGGGCGCGGAGCCGACCAGGCCGAGGACGATGAGTCCCAGGGCGACGAAGGTGAGCACGAGGTAGACGTCGCTGCCGTAGCCGGACCCCAGCTGCGTGAGCAGGAGGACGGCACCGACGACGAGCGCGGCGGGGCCCCACCAGGACAGCCCCGCCCGAAGGTCGACGCGGCGCGCGACCCGCAGGGGGTCGTCGCTCCCCGAGCGCGCACCGACACCTGCGCCGACCAGGACGACGCCGAGAAGGACGAGCGGGAGGATCCACAGGGGCGGGAAGGACGTCGGGGCGAGGAACCCGGGCCCCACGAGCAGCGCTCGGAGCACGAGGAAGGTCGGGACGCCGAGCACCGCACCGACGGCCGCGGGCAGAGCCACCTCGAGGGCCGCGAGGATCCGCACGTCGCGACGCGTGGCGCCGGCGAGCCGGAGGGCGGCGTCGCGTCGGTGTCGCGACGTGGCCCCGAGTCGCACCGCCTGGTCGAGGAGGAGCAGCGGGGGGAGCACCAGGACGATCGCGCCGAAGAGCACGCCGCCGCGGGTGCCGGGCTCGGCGACGATGTTGTTCAGCTCGCCGTCGGAGAGGGTCATGTCGCCGTTCCCGATCGACTGCCAGCCACGGGGAGCACCGTCGAACCACAGCATGGCGATCGCCGCAGCCGCCAGCAGGACGGCCGTGGCGACGGCGGTGGCTGCGACGACGAGGGCACGACGTCCTCCGCCGGCACGGAGGAGCGTGGGGACGACGGTCCTCATCGCGCGGCCTCCTCGCTGACGACGCGACCGTCGCGCAGCACGACCTCGCGGTCGAGCGCGGCGGCCACCCGGTTGTCGTGGGTGACCACGACGAGCGCCGCGCCGGACTCGGCAGCGGCGGAGCGCATCACCTCGAGCACCTCCTCGGCGGTGACGGTGTCGAGCGCACCGGTCGGCTCGTCGGCCAGTACCAGGCGGGGCGAGGTGACGAGGGCGCGGGCGATGGCGACCCGCTGCTGCTCGCCGCCCGACAGCGCGCCGGGCCGCTGACCGGCGAGGTCACCGACGCCGAGTCGCTCCAGCCAGTGGTGCGCTGCGGCCTCGGCCTCCTCGCGTGGTGAACGCTCCAGCAGCAGCGGGAAGGCCACGTTCTGCACGGCGGTGAGCTCCGGGACGAGCTGGCCGAACTGCAGCACCAGCCCGATCTCGCGACGTCGCAGCCGCGTGCGAGCGGCGTCGTCGAGGGTCTCGAGGTCGTGCCCGACCACCTCGACGGTCCCGGACTGCGGCCTCAGGACGCCGGCCAGGGTGAGCAGCAGGGTGGACTTGCCCGATCCCGACGGCCCGGTGACGGCCACCCGCTCCCCGGCTGCGACCTGCACGGAGGCGCCGGCCAGGGCGAGGGACCGGCCGTAGGACTGGTGCACGTGGTGGGCGCGGGCGACGGCGGGGGACGTGGTCATCGGGTGGCTCCTGCGCTCGGTGCGGGTCGGGGGTCGAGGGAGGCTCGTGCGAAGCGGTCGGCTGCGGCCTGCAACCACTGCAGGTCGGCGTCGAGGTGGGCGACGGCATGGTCGACGCTGACGCGCGCGGCGACGTCGCTCGCGGCGTCGCGCTGACGGACCATGCGACGCATGGCCTCGAGGTGGGCCTCCCGCTGGCGGCGGAGGTAGGCGACGGCGTCGCCGCCGGCGTGCAGGGCGGTGATCGTCTTGCGGACCACGTCGTCCGCCGCCGCCGGCGCCGGAGGCTCGACCTCGTCGAGCCAGGCCCGCAGGCGTTCGCGACCGTCGTCGGTGAGGGCGTACGTCGTGCGCTCGGGGCCGCCCGACGCGTCGGGCGTCTCGACGACCTCGACGGCGCCGTCGTCGGCGAGCCTGCCGAGTGCGGCGTACACCTGTCCGAAGGCGAGGGGCTTGGCGCCCGGGAAGCGGGTGTCGTGCGCACGCTTCACGTCGTAGCCGTGTGCGGGACCGTCGACGAGGATGCCGAGCAGCACGTGGGAGAGGGCCATGGCCGCGACTGTACACCATGTGTATTCACATAGTGAATAGTGAGCGCGACAGATCCGGGAACAGCGGAACGCCCTCCCGCCCCGAGGGGCGGAAGGGCGTTCGGGACGACGCGGCTCAGCCCTCGCTGACGCGGATCGCGAGCTTGCCGTGGACGTGGCCCTCGCGGCTGCGCCCGAACGCGTCGGCGAGGTCCTCGAGGTCGTAGACACCGTCGACCTCCACGCGCACGGTGCCGTCGTCGACCAGGCCGACGAGGCGGCCGAGGTCGTCGGCGTCGGGGCGGACCCACAGCCACAGGCCGCCGTGCTCGAGCACGTCGGGGTCGGCGATGGACGCGTGGCGTCCGTCCTCCTCCAGCACGGCGACGGTCTGCTCGACGACGCCGCCGACGAGGTCGAGCACGACCGAGACGCCGTCGGGCGCGAGCTCGCGGACCGCGTCGACGAGACCGTCGCCGTACTCGACGGGCTCGCCGCCGAGGTCGCGGATGCGGTCGTGCTGAGACGCGGACGCCGAGCCGATCACCCGGGCCCGGAAGGCGCGGGCGGCGAGCTGCACAGCGAAGGAGCCGACGCCACCGCCGGCGCCGTGGACGAGCACGGTGTCCTCAGGCCCGACCTCGAGCCGCTCGAGCGCCTGGAACGCCGTGAGTCCGGCGAGCGGCAGCGACGCCGCCTCCTCCCACGACAGGTCGACGGGCTTGCGGGCGGCGGCTCGCACGGGCACCGTCGTGAGCTCGGCGAAGGTGCCGCGGTGCACGTAGTCCTGGCGGTTGTAGGCGACGACCTCGTCGCCGACCGAGAACTCGGGGGTGTCGATGCCGACGGCGGAGACGACGCCGGCGACGTCCCAGCCCGGGACCACCGGGAGGCGGACGTCCATCATCGCGTCGAGGCCGCCGCTCATCAGCTTCCAGTCGACCGGGTTGACCGACGCGGCGCGCACCTCCACGAGGATCTCGCCCGGCCCGATCTTGGGGGTGGGCTGGTCGGTGAGCTCGAGGACGTCGTCGTCGCCGTACTGGGCATAGGTCATGGCACGCATGAAAGGGTCAACGGACGCGACCGGTGGACCATTCCGCGGCGTCTAGGCTCGAGGCATGGCCACCCCGGACTTCGTCCTCGCCCTCCGCGCCAAGATCGGCACCGATCCGCTCTGGCTGCCCGGCGCCATTGCCGTTGTGTGCAAGGACGATCTCGTCCTGATGGTCCGCAGGTCAGACACCGGCGCGTGGACGCCGGTGACGGGGATCATCGACCCTGGCGAGCAACCCGCCTCAGCGGCCGTGCGCGAGACGCTCGAGGAGACGGGCGTGGTCGCCGTCCCGATCCGGCTCGCCTCGGTCGACGTCAGCGGCGAGGTCGTCTACCCCAACGGCGACCGGACGCAGTTCGTCGACCTGACGTTCCGGCTCGAGTGGGTGTCGGGCGAGCCGCACCCCGCCGACGGCGAGAACACCGAGGCCCGCTGGTTCCCCCGCGGTGCTCTCCCGGAGATGACCGACGAGATGCGAGCCCGCGTCGACGCCGGGCTCTCCGACGAGTCCTCCGCACGATTCGGTACGTCATCGCCCATCTGAGCGCGAGATGCGGGCGATGACGTACCGAATCGTGGGGACGTGGCCGGTCAGCCCTCGGCGGCGAGGGCGGTGGCGAAGCCGAGCATGACCACGCCCGTGCCGCCGTCCACGCCTCGGCGGAATCCGGGCCGGGCGATGCGCGACGCCGCACTCGACGCCGCCAGGACCACCCCGAACAGCACGATCGCGCCGACGACCACGAGCGTCAGGGCGTAGGCGACCAGCACCACGAGCCCCTGGTCGTGGCCGACGAACTGCGGCAGGACAGCCAGGTTGAACGCGAGCACCTTCGGGTTCGTGACGTTGCAGACGAAGCCCTGCCGGAAGGCCGTCCGGCGGCGCACCTGGGCGCGACCGGAGCCGACGGTCCAGGCCGACCCGTCGCGGCGCAGCGCCGCGCGGAGGGCACCGATGCCCAGCCACGTCAGGTAGACGACGCCGGCCCAGCGGATGGTCTGGAACACCGGCTCCGACGCGGCGAGCACCGCACCGAGGCCCATCGCGGCCAGCAGTCCCTGCAGCGCGCCGGCCGTCGAGATGCCCGCCGCGGTGAACAGGCCCCGCCGTCGCCCGCCGACCACGCTGGCGCGCAGGGTCAGGAAGGTGTCGGGTCCCGGGGCGACGGCGAGCAGCGCCGCGAACGCCAGGAAGGAGAGGTAGGTCGCCACCCGAGGATCGTAGGCCCCGAGCGCGGCTGAGCGGGTCGCTTCCCGACGTCGCGCGACCCGCCTCACACCACCCCTGCGGAACTCGGGCCGGCGGTCGTTCGTCCCACCCTCGTACCGTCCATCGACCTCGGGGGTCTCCATGTCCACCATCGCTCGCACGATCGACCATCGCCGACCCGCCACCGCGCAGGACCTCGGCCTCCTCATCGGACGGGTCGTCGTCGGCGTCACGTTCGTCGTCCACGGCTGGCAGAAGTGGTCCGGCGGCATCGGCGGGACGCAGGACGGCTTCGCCGCCATGGGCGTGCCGCTCGCCGACGTGTCCGCGGTGGCGCTGGCCACGCTCGAGGTGGTCGGCGGCGCCCTGCTGGTGCTCGGCGCCCTGACGCCGGTCGTCGCGCCGCTGCTCGGCCTCGGCATGCTCGGCGCGGCCTGGTACGCCCACCGCGACGCGTTCCTGGTCTCCGACGGCGGGTCGGAGTTCGTGCTCGTCCTCGCGGCCGTGGCGTTCCTGCTCGCGCTCGTCGGACCCGGCCGCTGGAGCGTCGACGCGCTCGCCGCGCGTGGCCGCCGCTGAGGACTACGGTGGGAGAGACCGACCAGGAGGAAGCATGACCACGATCGTCGCCGGATACGTCCCGACCCCCGAGGGTGAGGCCGCGCTCGCGTGGGCGCTCGCCCAGGCCCAGCGCGACTCCGCGCGGCTCACGGTGGTCGCGACCCCGGGCGCCGACACGGCCGAGGCGATCTCCGAGGAGCAGCAGATCGACGCGCTGCAGGCGCGGCTGGCGGAGGCCGGCGTCGAGGGCGACGTCGTGCACTTCCGCGGCGCCGGCGGTGCCGCCGACTCGATCCTCGACCACGCGAAGGGCGACGACGTGTCGCTCGTGGTCATCGGCCAGCGCCGCCGTTCGCCCGTCGGCAAGCTGGTGCTCGGCAGCACCTCGCAGCGCATCCTCCTCGAGGCCGACGCGCCCGTCGTGGCCGTCAAGGCCTGACCCTGAACGACGACGGCCCCTCGGACGGCCCTGCCGAGGACGAGCACTACCTCGTCGTCAAGGGTCGACGCTGGCGCCGGACCGACCCCTGCCTGCCCGACGACCTCGTCGAGCGGCTGACGTCGCACCTGGGGCGGGGCCGCTCCGGCGTGCGCGTGGCCAAGAAGGCGGGCGACGACGACGCGGTGGCGGCCGCCCGGCGCCGCGTCGGGCTGGCGAAGCACGGTCTCGGGGAGCGCGGACCCCGCTGGTGGGACGACGAGCCCGACGCCCGCGTGGTGCGCGCCCGCGAGGCGCTGGAGCAGCTGGACGCGCTCGACGACTGAGCCAGGGTCGTCAGACGTCAACCCTGTTCGTGGGGGTCGAGACGGGACGTGTCGGTGCGCAGGCGTCAACGCGCTCCGAAGGTGGCGAGGAACGCTGCGCGAGCTGCCGGGGCCAAGGGGATCTTGAAGTCGGGCTCGGTGAACCAGTCCAGCGCTTCCTGCGCGGACACCCAGGCGACGTCGCTCGACGCAGGAGGCTCCCACGGTCGCTCCGTCGCGACCACGCCGACATCCCACGACCGCTCGGCCCAGCCCGCCCACCGGTGGGAACTACCCCACATCGCGACGATGTTCGCCGACTCGAAGATCGAGCCGGTCGGGTCGTCGTCGGGCTCGTGGCTGAGCGCGTCCCAGAACCTCTCTTCCAGGTCGGCTGCGGCGATCCTGAAGGCGGGAAAACCGCCGTAGTGCAGTCGGTAGGAGGTCGGCGAGGGATCTCGCACGACGCACGAGACCTGGTCGTCCCCGAACGCCTGCACCAGGTCGAACAGGTCAGAGGCGAAGTCTCCGCTGAGGACGGCGCTGAACTGACCCAGGCGGAAGTTCGTGAGCCGACCGGCGAACGGTGAGTACGGCAGCGTCCGGGCGCCGGGGGCGACGAATGCGCGATCGTCCTCCAGGGCAGCGAACGCGTCGCTGTCCTGCGGGAAGAGCTCGAAGCCGGTCATCGGCAGCATCGGACGACGTCGGCGAGCTCGACTGGTCTGCTGGTGGCGTCGGGCTCGAGGACCGAGCCGAACGTCCAGCCCAACGCAGTGCGTCGGATGAAGACGGTGCCTCGCTCCTCGAACGACATCGAGTCGAACTCAAAGTCGTCGCTCTCAGCCCGCGGCAGCCACGACACAAGGCTTCTCGCCAGCTCCACGACGGGGAACGCCGGCTCGTCGAAGATCACCGCGCCGTTCTCCACCATCTGGAGGTGAGCGTCGAGGGAGACCAGGTAGTCCGCCTGCGTGCTCCCCCTCAGCTCGTCCGCACGGAGCCGGTCGTACGTGAGCTGCATGCTCTTCCTTCTCTCCGGCCTCGGGGTCCTGATCATCCTGTCCCCAGCCCCGTCCACCACGCCAGCACGACCCGGACTCAACCGATCACGCGTCCACCTCTCACCAGGCCTGTCGCTAGCTCGACCGCGACGTCGCGTGGCTCGTCATCGTCCGGATCCGCCACTCCTCTGACCCAACCGGCGTCGGCCTCGTCCAGGCGGATGCCGTCGACAGCGAGCCGTGGCGTCGTCCAGAGCACGCCGCGCTCGCCGATGGCCGTGATCGCCCACGGGCTCAGGAGGAGCAGCACCTGCTCGCGCGGCAGAGCCTCCGCGCTCACGACAGGCCCTGCGGTCGGGATCACCCCGAAGCTCGCTGGCGCGAGCACGTCGCCGAGGAACGCGGTTCCCCGCTCCACGATGCACAGACCCGCGGGGTCCGGAGTGCCGAGCAGCGCAGTCAGAGCGGGGCGACCGGGGTCGGGCGCCGCGAACGTCCCGGTCCACACCTGTCCGCCCCGCGGTTGCACCATGACCACCCTCGACCGCGACCCGGAGCCCTCGGCAGCACAGGTGACGTCGGGCGGACCGGTCGGCAGGTCCGCCGTCATGGCATCGAAGGTGGAGACGAACCGGCCGTGCGTGATCATCAGCGCTCCGTTCCGCTCCTGCTGATCGCTGCTTCGCGACTCTTGTACCTTGAGTCGAACGGCCAGCTCATGTCGGCTCCGTGGCGACGTACTGATCGACTGACAGCACCGCACCCGCTGCCGCGAGCCACCTGATGGCTGCGGAGTCCAGATTCAAGCCGGTGTCCTCGGGTCGGTCGGCGAGCTCCTGGTGGACGCTGAGCACGACCTCGCACCCTTTCGCGGCAAGCGTCGCTGCTCGTTCCGCCATCGGCGTGCCCAACGACGCAATCGCCGTCGTCAGTCCCTCGGTGCCTGCGTGAATGTCACGTGGCAGCTGCAACTCCATCGACCACGAGGTCCAGTCCCTCGTCCATGTGGAGGAGGGGCCGACGGATCCGCGTTCGAAGCCTCGATCGGGCTCCCGCGCCATCGCGGCGCTGATCTCGTCGAGCGTCAGCTCGCGACTCTCGATGGCAAAAGATGCCTTGATCATGGACTCGATCTTCCCAGGACTGACGCGCACCTTCGATCGAAACGCCATCACACCGTGGACGCCCGATCTTCGGCACAGAGGCACCCGGATGCGAGGCGAGCGCGACGCGCATCCAGCTCAATTCTCGTCAGCCTCATGCTGATGGGAAGCGCCCGGTCCTCGAGGGCCCCTATCCGTGATCCGACGCCGGCTCGACGTCAACCTGCAATGGTCGCGGACCACTCACCGACCGTCCACCGTCACGGTCAACACGGCCGCGCGGGCTGCGTCATCACCCGACAGACGCACGTCGTAGACACGGTCGCCGAGGATGAAGGTCATGGTGTTCATGGTGGCACTCGCGCCTCGGCGAACTGACCGATGAAGTCTGCGCTGCAACCGGCGCAGCGTCTCGGAGTCTCACGCGCGAGGCGGGTTCCAGTGATCTCCCCTGGCTCGCGCCTCGTCCTCGGCTGCGCTGATGCTGTCCAGGAACCGCTCCGCATCCTCTCGGAACATGCCCAGGATGTTGCGGAAGTCGTGATCCTCCATCGCGACCCCGTACAGCGCATGCGTCAGCAGCAAGTACACGAAGATGTACTCGTCCTTCGACAGGTCCAGTTCGACACCGTCGCTGTGGAACCTGGCCATCATGGCCGTTCACCGCTCTCCGCATGTTCTTCTCCGGAGGAGAGTCGCGAGTCGGCTCCGACCGGGCCCGAAGCCGGCCGCTTGGGCAACCGGTTCTGCAAGATCTTCACGAAGTACTCGACCCCGTCTACCCGGACCTGGTTCAATCGCGCGGCCTCGGCGTCAGCCTCCAAGGGGTCGGCGTACCACCTCATCAGGTCGACGCACTGGGCGGGAGTGGCGCCGTCGTAGTGCGAGTAGCGCACCACGACGGCCAACAGCTGCGCTTCATGTGTCATGAACGATCTTTCCCATCAACTCGCCCTCCGGCGAATTCCGCTCATCGCTGATCGGACCGAACAAGACCTGGAGGTCCGTTGGCAGATCTTCGCTCTTCGTCATCCTGTGGATCTGCATCCGGAACTGGCCTCCGGTACCTCTGACCTCATATGTGGGGGCGGGCCGCTGCGCCTCTCGAGATTCGCTCCACGGCATGCGCAGGTGCCACGACCACGGCGGCACGAGGCTAGAACTTGATCAGTGCTTGGAGGGCAAGCTCCCGCACACGAGCCCATTCCGGGGAGTCCCGCACGGAGTCGAGGTGCCAGAAGTCCTCATGGACCGGACCGCTCCGCTCTCCGAGCAGAGCATCCAGTGCCTCGGCAGCCCGGCGAGCTTCGGCCGTCACCCAGCCGGCTCGTTCGAATTGCGGCAGCAAAAGCACTCCGTTCTCGAGCTCGAGGGAGAGCTCATCGGCGTAGAGAGGAGCGCCCAGACCCAGAGACTCGAGCCAGGCGATCTGGGCGCCGGCTGGCATCGCCAGCAGAGCAACACTTCGCACGAGCATCGCGAGAGTACGAGGGTGGAGGTCCGTCATCGCGAGACCGTACCGTGCCACCCGGCCCGTTCGAGACCGACGACCGGGTGAAGAGCCTGATCACTGAGGGGGTCGATTCCGCAGGACCTCCACGAAGTACTCGACACTGTCTCGCCGGACCCCGTTCAGTCGCGCGGCCTCAGCGTCCGCCTCGGCGGGGTCGGCGTACCACCTCATCAGGTCGACGCACTGAGCAGGTGTAGCACCGTCGTAACGCCTGTATCGCACCACGACGGCCAGCTCCTGCGGCTCAACCTCCATGAGCAAGGCTCCCCATCATTCGCGCGTCCTCGGATCGTGAACATCGCTGGTCGGACTCAACGAAACACTGAGGTCAGGTGGCTGATCTTCTGTCTTCCTCATCCTACGGATCTGCAGCCGAACCTGGTCTCCCGTTCCCTTGACCTCGCAGGCGGGGGCGCACCTCTCGAACTTCGCACCACTGAGTACAAAGCCTCGAGCGAAGCGTCGACCTCGGCGCGGGTCACCCTTCGTTCGCAGACCACGAGTCCAACTCCTCACGCACAAGTCCGCCCATCGGCAAGCGATGCCACCACCACCTCGAGGACAGAATGGACTCCGGCTCGCCGTAAAGGATCACCACGCCACGACGATCCTCTTCGGTGATCGCGCGCAGCAGCTCGTCCGTTGCTGCCACGCTGGCCGCGACGAGGTGATCGTGTCTGCGGCCGAGGCCATCGCGGCCAGTCTCGATGTGATCCCGGAGACTGAGCGCAGCGAAGTAGTCGTGCGCTCCCCACGTCTCCTCACGTGCAGGACCTCGCATCTCCTCCGCGAGGCGCGCGATGTGTCGCTGCCAACCGTCAACCAACATCTGCATCGTGAAGGTACGGCCATACGGCAGCTGGACGTGGATGTCCTCAAGCTCGGTCACGGTCACCGTCCCGGGTGGTAGGTAGTGCTACGCAATGGCGGGTTGACGATGACCCGAACTCCCTTTGTCGTCGAGTCGGTAGGAGGTCTGTCCCCGACAGCCTTGTTCCTGTTTGTCCATCCAGCACGGTCCAAGTCTCAGGGAGAGATGACCGCCTGAGGTCATGAGCATCGGCGTGGCCTCGGATCAGCTGTGCCGACTCATTGAGATCGAAGTCCGCAGCCCTACGTTCGGGCCGGTAGCGTCGCCCGCCCGGAACGAACAGAGCAATCGTGGACGAGCAGGTGGGCGCCAGCGTCTTGCGAGTCGTGACTGCCTTTGATGGTCGAGCTGTAGACAGTGACGTCGGTCGACGCTTCAGCTCGATCAGCTTCCGGCGGGCTGGCTCCCGCACACGCGCTCGCTCGGACCAGCTGCCCTACTCCAGCCGACCCGTGTGGAAGAGGTGATCCACGAACAACTCGTGGAGTCCCACTCCCAAGACCTCGCCCTCAGCGTTGGTGAGTTCGATGATGCCGACCTCGGCGCTGGCAGTGCCTCCGTCGATGGTCGTAAGCACACTGTTCAGCAGTCCGCGCATCCCTTCCGCGAGAACCGGCCGCAGGTACTCCGCGCGGTCTCCGAGCACCTCGTGGAGCCGCTCGAACGGTCCGCGCTCTTCCATCCACGTGCCACTAGCGTCGGGGTCCTCGACCGTCTTGGCGACGGTGTCGACCCAGTAGTCCATCGCACGGGCAAGATCCTCGAAGAAGGCAGTTCGAAGTTGCTCTTTCATCGGGGCCCCCACGCGAACGACGAGCCATGCGTCTCGTCGATCCGGTAAGAGACCTGCGTGGTGACGCGAGCCGTCGCCTTCCGCCGCAGGCCACGTCCGCAGCGGCCCCACGCGGTCGTGATCCGCGAGGAGATCGCGGGATCCACTCCGCGCAGCATCGATAGACCGTCCATGTCGACCCACACCGGCTCCATGATCCCAGCGTACTTTTGCCGAAGTGCGTGATCGCTGCGCCGCCTCGTGGTCGCCTGGATCCGCGAGTCCTGTGCCTCAGCGTCCGCCGGCTGGGCCGTCCAGGGAGACTGGACGAGCTTCATCTCGCCTGCCCGAGCTGTCGACGCAACTGGGGTGACCCCAGCTCTGTCCGGCATCTCGAATGCTCATGCCGGACTTGGAAAGACCAGCGCCGAGATAGTCGCCGCAAGTAGTGTGACGCGCCGCCGAGCCTACGAATGATCCAATGCGCCGTGACGTGTCGGCCGAACGCCATGCGCTTGCCTAGATGCATCGCGGCCGTTCAGTCAGTTCGGTCGACATCGCAACCAAATGCATCGGTTGAACGGCCACCCGCGCTCTTCATCATGTCTCGAACGCCACGCCGAGTAAGCCACGTCGAAACCCTCCGGCGCTCGTGGATCTTCGAACACCCTCCGGTACTCCACGCTCTCTTCCTCACGCAACCAACGCACACGTTCGAGCAGGTAGAGGCCCGGGACCTCATGACCGGGCCCGTACCGCCACGCGCGGTCGAGGAGCTCCCCGAGGTCGGGAACGGCCGTCGGAATCCGTTCATCTTCAAGTGGCGCCAAGGGGATGCAGACAGCTGCCTCGAGCGCAGAGTGCGCCTCATCGAGCAGCGAGCGCACAGCCCGGGCACAGTGCACCGCCACCGGAACTGCCGCAGCGGGCAACTGCTCGTCAGTCAGCTCGTCGATATCGACCTGCTCGAAGCTGGATCCGCGAGCCAGCGATCGACGGGCCCAATCGGCAGCAGCCGTGGTCCAGACGCTCATCGGTTCCATCCGTTCGCTTTCAGTCAATACGGAGCCTGGCCATCATGGCCGTTCACCGTCCTCCGCATGTTCAGTTTCGGAGGAAGGCCGCGAGTGAAGTCCGACAGGGCCAGAGCTGGTCGCACCGTTGTGGAGCCGCGCCTTGGGTAGGCGCATCGATGTGACCGAAAGATCTAGAATCGACATCTACTCACCCTTCGCTGTCAGACTGACGAGCATTCGACCTACGAAGAAGGTCCTTTGCGCGCAGGTACCGGATGTAGTCGACGTAGCTCAGATCTCTTTTGTGAGGCTCCAGAGTTTCCATCACGGCCGCATAGTCCTTGTGATCGTAGGCGTCCCAGGCGGAGCTGATCGCGCGTCGACGATCAGCGCCTGTCAAGATCTTGTAAATCGTGACACCGACGGCGTCGACCACCATGATCAGCACCAGGCCGTAAATGCACCATTCCAGGGGAGAGCCGGGCGCGGTCTCGGCGACCATGGTGATGCCACCGACGACCCAGATCATCACGAATGCTCCGGCGCCGATGGAGGAGACCCAGATATTGAGGAGCATCATGCCGTGAATTCGAGGCCGCATCATCGGAGTGTCCCATCCATGGCGTCGTCGGCCGCGTCGCCTCCGACGTCGCTTGCTTCGTAAACGCCGAAGCCGAGCGCCACAACGCTGAGGCATCGGTCAACGCCTCCCCGAACGGGGAGTAACGACGCTTCTCCACGCTCGCCGTCGTCGACGTCACCAACGGCGTGTTCTGATGATCCACCGCCGTGTGCTTGAGCCCACCGGAGTCACGCGTGGCCACCGCCACCAAGCACGGCGACTCGCCCAGACCAGCTGATCGGACGGCTAGCGGGAACTCTCGACGAAGCGGCCTAGAAAACCGACGACTCGTTCCAAGCTGGGCTCGTCGGCCTGGGGTTCGCTCCACGGTCGCCAGGCTCGGAAGATCGTGCCCGCATTGGATCGCGACAGGGCGCTCTGGTTCAGGCCCGACAACAACTGCTCCTCTTCGGCCACTGCACGCGAGCCAAGTTGAGTTGACCAGAACCATGTCGTCGGCCAGAGCCTTGAGCGCTGGCTCCCCACCAACGCGGCCGGCGTCGGGAAGGTCGCCTCGATCCCGATCGCTCCGTACTGAGCCTTGGTCGGCCCGACCAGGGCGAGCAGCAACCTCTCCATCCAACCCATGAGGCGCTTCGCGGATTGCCGGTCGGACTTGGACCAGAGCTCGACAGGCATGGACAAGGGTCCAGCGTGGATCGCGACTTCAAGCGGATGCGGTTCACCAAACTCGCCGGCCGACGAGAGACCCAGCGCAACAGTGCCGATGCTCCGGTGACGGAACTGGATCCGAAGAGCGTCGCGTCGCGCCAGCAGGTCGTGCGGCGAACCGCTCGGCCGGATCACCTCGCGCTCGACATCGCTCACGTCTCGGAACCACTCGTCTTCGCGCGCGACCAGGACGTCGCCAGTGAACGCACAGCCCTGGCCGTTGAGCACGTCCCAAGCCAGTCCGAGCGCCTCCCAGGAATCCAACGCGGGCACGACGAATGCTGACAGGTGGGGCGGGTCTGGATACAAATCTGTCATCACTGCCCCAATGATCGCAGCATCGCGCTGAGCTGATCGTTCTTCGGGACGAACGCGGTGACCAGGTCACCGCTCCCGCGGTCGAATTGCGCCACGAAGTACTTGCCGTCAATTCGGGCGATGTGCGCGTCGGTCAACGTGCTGCCAGAGCTCCACGGGACGACCTTCGAGCTGCCCGCCGTACGTTCGATCAGCCCCCGCCACTCAGCCATCTGGCCGGCCTTGGTCGGCTGCCCACCAAACCATTGCGCAGCGTGCCGGTCGAACGAGTGCGCAAGCCCTGCCTCGGTGATGTTCGCGCAACCAGCGTTGTGGACCAGCACCGAGTCGCCGCCGGCGAAGTAGGTGTGCAGGCCCTCGACGGTGAGGTTGTAGGCGGTCAGGTCCTGCTCGCTGATGCCCAGGCTCGCCACCGTGAGGCGATCACCGCCGGCGGTGACCAAGACGTCGCCGGGCTGCAGGTCGATGGCGTCGACCCACACCCCGCGGGACTCGACCCAGAACGGGTGCCCGTCGGTCGCGTCGATCGTCGACCCGTCCGACAACCGGACCGCAACCATCGTGTGCAAACCGCCGTGGCGGATGAGGTCGATGACCTTCCGTGGGCCGGTCTCACCGGTCTCCGGATCGGTGGCCATCACCTCGTCGCCGAGCTTGACGTCCCTGATCGCCTTCTTGCGCCCGTCGGCCATGAGCACGAGCGTGTCGCCGGTGAAGCTGTTGGCGCAGACCTTGACCGCGGTGTTCGCGGCCTTCTTGGCGTCGGAACCTGCTTCTGCCGCATCGTCGACGTACTTGAGCGGCTTCAGGAACTTCAGGGGTTTAAAGACGATCGAGGCGCTCTCAAAGGCACAAGCTCCGGAGAGCACCTTCGTGCAGCTTTTCTCGTTGAAGACCCCAAACCGCCAGATTCCGAGCAGCAGGTCCTTCGTGGAGGTCGCGTTTGCGGTGCGTTGCTTCTGGTACTCCGCGACGAGCGCGTCGTGGCTGGCCTGGACCCGCTTGCTTGCAGCGTGGTTCTCACCCAGCGCACGAGCCGTGTCATAAGCCTGGATCCGAGACTGGGTCAGCTGCCACGGATCGCCCGAGTACCCGACGTAACGCCCCGGCGTCACCGTGCCCGCCTTCTGATACCACCCGTTCTTCGTCTTCGTCGGAGCCGTCCGGTTGCTCCCACACTCACACGAGACGAACTCACCACTGGGGTCAGAGAGCGTCACTGGCGAGTTGTTCGCATACGCATACCCGTTCAGCTGCTGCGGGTCGCCATAGTCCGCGATCGGATCGACCGAGATGAACCGCCCCGCGCCCGGATCGAGCTCACGCGCCTCCAGGTGCACCGTCCCCGGACCGGCATCAGTGATCTTGTTCAGGAAGCCCCGGTT
>NZ_JBYTCR010000013.1:0-119765 GCF_058790455.1 Aeromicrobium sp. EU05-FHT14F07 | reverse complement strand
TCCACCGCGTCATCGCCACCGACCCCCACCACACCACCGACGCACCCCAACGCATCACCCAACTCGAACACGAACTCGGCCTCACCGAAGGCCAGCAGGACTGACCCTGCCAGCGTGGTGGCGGCCACGACATCGCGGCGATGTCGACCACACGCGCGGGGACGTCGCTAGGACGTCGGCCAGCCCTCGCGGGGCTCCCGGACGTCCTGGCGATACTCCTCTGCCAGCCAGCGCAGAGCCTCCCGGTGAGCGTGCTCGTCGTCAGAGACCACCGCCCCGCCGGCGAGGCTGACGCGGAAGTCGTGCGCGTAGGCGCTCGCGGCGGTCATCGCGACACATGCCTGCGTGGCGACGCCGGCGAGCAGCAGCCGGGTCACGTGATGGTCCTGCAGCACCTCCAGCAGGTCGGTGCCGAGGAAGGCGTCGTCGCGACGTTTGGTCACGAGGATCGTGGCGACGTCCGCCAGCTCTGCCACTGGGCCTGCGCCGGCCGTGCCCTCCAGGGCGACCGGACTGTCGTCCTCGCGCATGTTCAGCGCCCAGGTGGCCGGGTCATCCGGCAGCACCGTGCGCACCTCGACGACGGGCGCACCGTGGTGCCGCGCCTGCCCGACCCACCAGTGCACGGCGGCCAGCAGGCCGGCGCGGCGTCGGGCGAGGCCCGGTGCGGCGAGGAAGTCCTCCTGCAGGTCGATGAGCACGAGTGCGGTGGTGCTGGGGTCGGTGTCGGAGCTCCTGGAGGTCGTCACGCCGTCGTCGTACCCACGTCACCTGGCTGTATGTCGACGCCGTGCGCGCACACGCCGAACAGCAGCGTCGTGCCGACCGTGCCCAGCGCGGCGACGGCCAGCGCGAGGGTCGCGGACAGGTCGAGGACCCAGCGGAGACGAGGTGAGGGCACAGGGCCTTCCGACATGAGGGTGCGGACCCGCCAGGGGGACGGGCCCGCACCGTTCAGGGCCCGCCAGGGGGACGAGCCCGTGCTGGTCGAGTACCCGGGTCGGCCGAGGTCATGCATCGACATCGTGCGTCGGCCGACCTCACGGGTGCCGCCGAACGCGACCTCCGCCTACGATCGGTACATGGCTGTCCGTCCTGGTGTGCTCGCCGCCGCTGCGGTGACGACTGCACTCGTCGCGGGCTGCACGAGCTCCGTGGGACCCGGCGGCGGCGAGTCGTTCACCGCGGCGCGCCTGCCGACCCTGACGGCTGCGCCGGAGGCGCCCGCGCCCCGTCCGGACGTGCGACGGACGATGTCAGCCGCGGCCACGCTCGCCACGTTCGAGGCGCCGTTGGACGCCTGCCGGGGACCGGTGGCGATCGACGTGCAGGAGGCGGGACGTCCGCTGCTGGTCTCCGAGCACGACTACTGCGGCGGCGCGGCCTGGATCCCGGGGCTCGACCGCGGTGACGTCGTCGAGCTGGACGGCCCCGGCGTTGACGCCGGTCTCTACCGGGTCGACGTCGTCGACCGGCACCAGCGTCGTGACGTGTTCGTGCGCGACCTGCGCCCGAGTGCGGACGTCGTCCTGCAGACCTGCGTGTCGCAGACCCAGCTCGTGCTGGTGGCCCTGTCCAAGGTCCCTGAACGTGATGCCTGACACCACGTCTTTGGCGGTTTGGGCACCCTTGCCGGACTAGTTCCTCTACCGTGACGACGTCCGGAGGAGGGCACCATGACCCATGACGAGCGCGGCGCGACCGCCATCGAGTACGCGTTGCTGGCCGTCTTCATCGCCGCGGTCATCGCTGCGAGCGTAGTGATCTTCGGTCAGGAGGTGCGCGGGCTGTTCGAGCGCATGCCGTCGTTCTGACACCTGCGCCACACAGGCAGTGTGACGAACGCCATAGTCCGACCGGACTAATAAAAAATGGCCCGTCACTCGGATGACAAACCGGGACTTTCGGACTTAACTGTTTCTCAGGGAGCGTCACCAACAGGGGTGACGGAGCAATCGGGGAACCGGGGCTCGAAACACTGAGGGAGTCACATCATGTACGCACTGTCGACCATCCTGGCCTACATCGCCACCGCGCAGGACCGCCGTGACGAGAGGGGTGCGACCGCCGTCGAGTACGGCCTGCTCGTCGCCCTGATCGCCGCCGTGATCGTGGGCGTGGTGCTCACGCTCGGGACCGAGGTCAAGTCCGGTTTCCAGACGGTCGTGACCGAGCTGCAGAAGTAGGCGGACGGTTTCGGGGGGGGGGGGGGGGGGGGGGGGGGGGGGGGGGGGGGGGGGGGGGGAGGNNNNTTCCCCCCCCCCCCCCCCCCCCCCCCCCCCCCCCCGTCGCCGCACCACGGACGTCACGGAGGATCTGAGGCCTCAGCGACGTCCCCCGCCGCCCACCGGAAAGGGAGCCCGTCGGGCGGCACATCAGGCAACAGGGTGAGGGACCGTCCCGCGACGGGGTGCAGCAGCATCTCGGGGCGTCCTGTCGTGATCCCCACCGCCCCCGCGTCCCGGGGTCACGGGGCGCACGCTTCACGGGAACAGGGAGATTGTCGTGAACAAGCAACGATTGGCCATCGGCGCTGCGGTGCTGCTGGCGGTGCTCGGCTTCGCCGCGCTCGTCGTCTACGCCCAAGGCGCCGACGACCGCGCCTTCGAGGGCACTGAACGCACCACGGTGCTGCGGGTCACCCAGGAGGTGGCCACCAAGACGCCGGCGAGCGAGCTCGCGAAGAGTGTCGAGACCGTCGAGCTGCCGAAGGCGGCGGTGGTGCCTGGTGCCCTCACCGACCTCTCGGACGTCGAGGGCGAGGTCACGCAGGGCGTGCTCGTGCCGGGCGACCAGCTCACGGCCGCCAAGTTCGCGGCAGCCGACGACGTCAAGGGCGACACCGCCGTCCCGAAGGGGATGCAGGAGCTCGCCGTCCAGCTCGAGAGCCAGCGCATCGTGGGAGGTGCACTGGCTCCGGGAGACCTCGTGGGCGTCATGGCCAGCTACGACGGGCGCACCGCGGTGGCGGTCAACCGGGTCCGCGTGCTCGGTGTCACCGCCGGCATCGGCGACGCGCAGGTGGCCTCCGGCGCCACCGTGACCGTCGCCGTGCGGACCGTCGACGCCGAGAAGATCGTCAACGCCATGGAGTTCGGCAAGGTCTGGCTGACGAAGCAGACCACCGACACCGACACCGGTGGAGGTCGCACCGTCGACAGCCAGGTGGTCGCGCCATGAGCCTCGTGCTGATCGTCGGCGGCGACGACGAGCTCGCCGGACGGGTCGAGGGCACCATCGGTCACCAGTGCGTGGCGCTCGGTGCCGACGCCATGCAGGGCGACTCCTCGAGCTTCCTGCGCGGCCTGGACCCGACGGTGATCCCGGACGCCATGATCCTCACCGCAGCGGTGCCGCTGCAGGCCTCCATGGCCCTGGCGCGCGAGGTGGCGGCGGTACGACCCGACGTCGACCTCGTGCTCGTCGCGGCCACCGAGAAGGAGGTCATGCTCGAGGCGATGCGCTCCGGCATCCGGGACGTCGCCCCCAGCATCGACGACCCCAACCTGCTCGCGGGTCTGCGCGCACGGCTCGACGCCCGCACGCCCGCGACGGCGAACGATCCGCTCAAGCTGGCCAGGCCCGCGGCGCCGGTCGACTTCCGGTCGCGCACCCTGACCGTGCTCTCGCCGAAGGGCGGGGTCGGCAAGACCAGCATCGCCACCAACCTGGCGGTCGCGCTGGCGCAGCAGTCGCCCATGGAGGTCGTGCTCGTCGACCTCGACCTGCAGTTCGGCGACGTGTCGACGGTGCTCGACCTGCGCCCGAGCCACACGCTCGAGGACGCGTTCGGGCCGGGAGCCCGCGACAACCTGCTGCTCAAGACGTACCTGACGGTGCACACCGCCGGGTTCTTCGTGCTGTGCGGCGCGGAGTCTCCCGCGGCCAACGACCACGTGACCTCCGAGCAGGTGACCGCCCTCGTGCGCCAGCTGCAGGAGCAGTTCCGCTACGTCGTCGTCGACACCGCCGCCGGGCTCGACGAGGCGACCCTCGGGGCGCTCGAGGCGAGCGACGACGCGGTGCTGGTGAGCACGATGGACATCGCGTGCCTGCGCAGCGTGCGCAAGGAGATCGAGCTGCTGAACGAGCTGGCGATCCTGCCGGCGTCGCGCCACGTGGTGCTGAACTTCGCCGACAAGCAGTCCGGGCTCAAGGTCAAGGACGTCGAGGCCATGCTCGGTGTCCCGGTCGACGTGGTCATGCCGCGTGCGAAGGAGGTGCCCGTCGCCTCCAACAAGGGTGTCCCGTTGAGCGTCAGCAGCCGCTCCAACCCGTTCGTCAAGTCGGTGAAGGCCCTGGCCAGGAAGGTCTACGACCGGGCGCGCGCCGCCGAGAGCAAGCCCGGCCACAAGCGTCTGGAGGTGGCCTGACATGCGGTTGAGCGACCGGCTCGCGAGTGCGCGTGAGGCCAGCACGTTCAGCAGCACCGTCGTCGAGACGGAGGAGCTGGAGGACGTCGACGGCTCGGGCGCGCTCGGCGACGCCTACGCGTCGATGAAGGCGCGCGCGTCCGAGGCCCTCATGGGGCGCATCGGCGCGCGCATCAACGACCCGAGCCTGACCGAGGACCAGCTGCACGCCTTCGTGCGGGAGGAGCTGACCTCGGTCATCGAGGGCGACCAGCAGCTGCTGCTCACCTCCGACGAGCGCCGTCGGCTGGTGCGCGACGTGGAGGACGACGCCCTGGGGCTCGGGCCGCTGGAGCGGATGCTCGAGGACGACACCATCTCCGAGATCATGGTGAACCGCTTCGACCAGGTGTACGTGGAGCGGCGCGGTCGGCTCACCCAGGTGACGGCGCGCTTCGCCTCCGAGGACCACCTGCGCCGCGTCATCGAGCGCATCGTCAGCAAGGTCGGGCGCCGCATCGACGAGTCGTCGCCGCTCGTGGACGCCCGGCTGGCCGACGGGTCCCGCGTGAACGCGGTGATCCCACCGCTGGCCGTCGACGGGTCGTCGCTGACCATCCGCAAGTTCAGCAAGGACCCGTTCACGGTCAGCGACCTCGTCGGGTTCGGCAGCATGACCGAGCAGATGGCCCACCTCCTGCAGGCCTGTGTGCAGGCCAAGCTGAACATCCTGGTCAGCGGCGGCACGGGCACCGGCAAGACGACCCTGCTCAACGTGCTGAGCCGCTTCATCCCGGCCGGCGAGCGGATCGTCACCATCGAGGACGCCGTGGAGCTCAACCTGCAGCAGCCGCACGTCGTGCGCATGGAGGCCCGGCCGGCCAACATCGAGGGCCAGGGCGAGGTGACCATCCGCGACCTCGTGCGCAACTCGCTGCGCATGCGGCCCGACCGCATCGTCGTCGGCGAGTGTCGTGGCGGCGAGGCCCTCGACATGCTGCAGGCCATGAACACGGGCCACGACGGCTCGTTGTCGACCCTGCACGCCAACTCGCCGCGCGACGCGATGTCGCGCCTGGAAACTCTTGTGCTGATGGCGGGCATGGACCTGCCGCTGCGCGCCATCCGCGAGCAGGCGGCCAGCGCGGTCGACCTGATCGTGCAGATCCAGCGGCTCCGCGACGGGTCGCGCCGCGTCGTGAACGTGACCGAGGTGATGGGCCTGGAGGGCGACACGGTCGTGCTGCAGGACATCTTCACCTTCGACTTCGCCGCCGGCGTGGACGAGCACGGACGCTTCCGCGGCAACGCGGTGCCGACCGGCATCCGACCGCGCTTCAGCGAGCGGTTCGCCGACCACGGCATCGTGTTCGACCTGGACCACCTGGTCCGCCAGGCAAGGGTGGGGTGAGCGCGGTGCTGGTGATCGGTGCGGTGCTGGTGATCGGGTCCCTGGTGTGCGCATACCTGGCGCTCGTCGGGGTGCCGGAGACGCGTGGGACGCGTGGACGCGTGGCCGCCTACGCGGTGGTGGAGCAGAAGCCGCTGATGCGGCGAGCCAACGACGGTGCCGTCGAGGTCGTCGAGAAGGTGCTGAGCCGGCGAGGCTGGCGTCCGTTCTCGGCGGAGGAGCTCGAGCTCGCCGGGGTGCGGCGGTCGGTCGCCTCGCTCGTCGTGACGGTGATGGTGCTGGGCGGGGCCACCTTCCTCGGCCTCGTCGTGCTGCAGGTGCCGGTCGTCGCGGCCTTCCTGCTGTCGCTGCTGGTGCCGGTCGTCGCCAAGACCGCCGTGCGCGTGAAGGTGGCGCGGCGCCGCAAGCGGTTCGCCGGCCAGCTGGCGCCGTTGCTGCAGATGATGGCGTCGTCGCTGCGTGCGGGCCAGAGCCTGCCCCGCGCGATGGACGCCGCCTCCCACGACGCCGAGGCGCCGATGTCGGAGGAGCTCTCGCGGGTCGTCAACGAGTACCGCATCGGGCGCGACCTCGTGGACGCCATGGAGGACGTGGCCGACCGGATGCGGTCCGAGGACTTCCGGTGGATCGCCCAGGCGATCGAGTCCCAGCGCGAGACGGGCGGCAACCTCAACGAGATCCTCGACCAGGTGGCCGCGACCATCCGTGAGCGGCACCACGTGCGCGAGCAGGTGATGGCGCTGTCGGCGGAGGGGCGGCTGTCGGCCTACATCCTCATGGGACTGCCGGTCTTCGTCGGGATCTACTACTCGATGGTCGCGTCGACGCAGATGAGCGTCTTCGTGGACTCCTGGATCGGCAAGGTGATCATGGTGGTGTGCGGGCTGATGTACGTGCTCGGCGGCTTCTGGATGCGGTCCATCGTGCGGATCGAGTTCTGACATGGTCCTCCTCGCAGCCTTCCTGCTCGTCTCCGCGCTGCTGCTCGCCCTCATGGGCAGCGGTGTCGTGGCCACGCCCGGCGGGGGCGGTGTGCGCAAGCGCGCCCGCAGCCTGTCGGCGGAGGCCGAGGCGGCGTCCGACACCGGCGTGGTGAAGGTCGACCGCACCCGTGCCGACCTCTGGGAGCGGTTCACGCCCAGCTCCACGCTGCGCCGCCTCGAGCGCAACCTCGTGCTCGCCGGTCACCCCGAGGGGTGGACCCGCGAGCGGGTCGTGCTGATGAAGCCGGCCGCCGCGGTGCTCGGCCTGCTCTTCGGGGCGCTGCTCGTGAGCAAGACGACGAACCCGCTCATGCCGCTCGTCGCGCTCGGCATCATCGGCTTCTGCTACATGGTCCCGGACCTGCTGGTCTACAACTACGCGGTCAAGCGTCAGGAGGAGATCCAGAAGCGACTGCCGGACATGCTCGACCAGATCGTCATCTCGCTCGAGGCCGGCGTCGGCTTCGAGGCCGCGCTGTCGAAGGCGGCCGAGCGGGGGACCGGTCCGCTCGCCGAGGAGGCGTCGCGTCTGATGCAGGACATGAGCCTCGGCATGGCGAGGCGGGAGGCCTACCTGGCGCTCGCCGAGCGCACGTCCGTCGAGGAGCTCAGGACGTTCTGCAAGGCCGTCGTGCAGGCCGAGGAGTTCGGTGTCTCCGTCGCGTCCGTGGTCCGCAGCCAGGCGCAGGAGATGCGCCTCAGTCGCCGACGTCGCGCGGAGGCCAAGGCCCAGCAGGTGCCGGTGAAGATCCTCATCCCGCTGATGACCTGCATCCTGCCGGTGCTGTTCGCGATCGTCATGGGTCCCGCCATCGTCTACGCCTACGCCATCAACTGACACACCCCGCACGACCACAACCGAAGACGCCGGCTCGTCCGGCCCCCAGGCTCCCCGGACCGCGGTTTCCCTGTTGCCCCGGTCCGGGGCCCTCAGCGGGCCGTCCCCGATCTCCCAGTCGGGGGCGGCTCGCTCTGTGGTGACGTGACGCCGCTCACTTGACACTGCCTTAGGGCTTGTCAAGCGACTTGACAGTCGGTACCGTCCTGTCAAGTGATCCACGCCGCACCCCGCCGCGGCGTGACCGGCACCAGGAGGTACCCATGACGCTCTCGACCACGGTCGACGGACGCACCGTCCAGTGGACCGACAGGAAGCGCTACCTGTGGCTCATCGGGGCGATCGTCCCCCTCATCCCGCTCGTGATCTGGGGCGCCGTGGCCGCCACGGGTTGGCACGTGTGGTGGTACTTCGGACCGTTCTTCCTGTTCGTCGTGGTCCCGCTCGTCGACCTCGTGGCCGGGCTCGACCCGAACAACCCGCCGGACGAGCTCATCGAGTCGCTCGAGGAGGACCGCTACTACCGCTGGGTCACGTACGCGTTCATCCCGCTGCAGCTCGCCGGCTTCCTCTGGGGCTGCTTCCTGCTCGGCGACGGCACGATCTTCGGCTGGGACCCGTTCTCGGCCAGCGTGCTGCCCGGGATCGCCGAGCCCCTCACCTGGTACGACAAGCTCGGGCTGGCCACGGGCATGGGGATGGTCGCCGGCATCGGCATCAACACCGCCCACGAGCTCGGCCACAAGAAGGAGGAGCACGAGCGTTGGTTCGCCCGCGTCGCCCTCGCCCAGACCTTCTACGGCCACTTCTACATCGAGCACAACCGCGGCCACCACGTCCGTGTCGCCACGCCGGAGGACCCCGCCAGCAGCCGGCTCGGGGAGAACGTGTGGGAGTTCATGCCGCGCACCGTCGTCGGCAGCCTGCGCAGCGCCTGGGAGCTGGAGAAGAAGCGCTTCGGACGACTGGGGAAGAGCCCGCTCAGCCTCAAGAACGACCTCGTCAACGCCTGGATGTTCAGCGTGCTGCTCTGGGGCCTCGCCCTGGCGGCCTTCGGCTGGCAGATCCTGCCCTACCTGCTGGTCCAGGCCGTGCTCGGCATCTGGCTGCTCGAGTCGGTCAACTTCCTCGAGCACTACGGGATGAAGCGTCAGAAGCTGGAGTCGGGGCGGTACGAGCGCGTCAACCCGTCGCACAGCTGGAACAGCAACAACATCGGCACCAACGTGCTGCTGTACCACCTGCAGCGCCACAGCGACCACCACGCGAACCCGACCCGCCGCTACCAGGCCCTGCGCGACTTCAAGGAGGCCCCCGTGCTGCCCACCGGCTACGCCGGCATGATCGTCGCCACCTGGATCCCCGCCGTCTGGCGCAGGGTCATGGACGAGCGGGTGCTGGCGCACTACGACGGCGACGTCGAGCGCGCCAACCTGCACCCGCGGATGGCCGAGACCTACCGCGCCCGCTACGGCGACCGCCGCCGCGGCCAGCACGAGGCGGCGGCCTGATGGCCCGGTTCATCTGCCCGAACTGCGAGTACGTCTACGACGAGGCCGTCGGCGACCCCCGCGAGGGCTGGCCCGCGGGCACGGCGTTCTCCGCCGTCGACCCGGACTGGACCTGCCCGGACTGCGGCGTGCGCGAGCAGGTGGACTTCGTGCCGGAGGCGGAGTTCACCCACAACGACCAGGATGGCGACATCATCAGTGCCGAGACGCGGGCCGCCCGGGCCCGGCAGGCCGAGCAGGGAGCGCAGCAGTGAAGGTCTGGGAGTGCCAGCAGTGCGGGTTCATCTACGACGAGGCGCAGGGCTGGGAGGAGGAGGGATTCCCGCCCGGCACCCGCTGGGAGGACATCCCCGACGACTGGACCTGCCCGGACTGCGGTGCGTCGAAGGCGGACTTCACGATGACGCAGGTGGGCTGAGACGTGGGTCGTGACACCGACCGGCTGGTCGTCGTCGGTGCGGGCATCGCGGGCGTGAGCGTCGTCGGTGCCGCACGGCTCGCCGGCTTCGAGGGCGAGGTCGTGCTGCTGGGCGACGAGCCCGAGCTGCCCTACCGTCGTCCGCCGGTGTCGAAGGAGGTCGTGCGCGGCGAGAAGACCGCGGACGACATCCGGATCCGCAAGGCCGACTGGTACGACGCGCAGCGGGTGCGGCTGCGCACGGGCGAGCGGGTCGCCGCCGTCGACGTCGAGGCGCGCCACGTCACGCTGGCGTCGGGGGAGGAGCTCGCCTACGGCAGCCTGGTGCTGGCCACCGGCGGTCGGGCCCGGACGCTCGACGCGATCACCGCCCCGGACGCCACCGGTGTGCGGACCCTGCGCGACCTCGCCGACGTCGACGGCGTGCTCGAGGCGCTGCGTCCCGGGGGACGGCTCGTGGTCGTCGGTGCGGGGCTGATCGGGTCCGAGATCGCGGCGAGCGCGCGGGAGCTCGGAGCCGAGGTGACGCTCCTCGAGGCGGCCGCGTCGCCGTTGCAGCACCTCCTGCCGCCCGACCTCGGCGGGCTGTGCACCGAGCTGCACACGGAGCACGGCACGGACCTCCAGCTGGGCGTCGAGGTCACGGCGATCGTCGCCGGCGAGGGCGGGGAGACCGTCGTCGAGGCTGCGGACGGTCGGCGCTGGTCGGCCCCCGTGGTCGTCGTCGCGGTCGGGATGGTGCCGAACGGCGAACTCGCCGCCGCCGCGGGCCTCGCCGTCGAGCGCGGCGCGGTGGTCGTCGACGACCGCGGTCGCACGAGCGCCCCCGACGTGTACGCCGCGGGTGACGTGGTGCTGCGTCCGAGCGCACTGCGCGGCGGTCCGGAACGCGTCGAGCACTGGCAGGGCGCGCAGAACCACGGCACCGCCGTCGGGCGCAACGTCGCCGGTCAGGACGCCGCCTTCGACGAGGTGCCGTGGTGCTGGTCCGACCAGTACGGCCACACGCTGCAGGTGACCGGATGGCCGGCGGCGGCCCACGAGCTCGTCGTGCGTGGCTCGCTCGAGGAGCGCGACTTCACCGCGTTCCTGCTCGACGGCGGGGTCCTGCGCGGCGCGGTCTCCATCGGACGCCCCACCGAGGTGCGGGCGGCTCGGCAGGCCATCGCGGTGGCGGCCAGGCCCGACGTCGGAGCGCTGTCCGCGACGGACGACCTGGCCGAAACCCTGCGGGCGACATGACCGGCCTGGCGCTGGGCGCGAGGGCGTACCGTGCGGGTGTGCCCTCGACCCGCGAACGCCTGCTCGACGCCGCCCAGCACGTGGTGGAGGACGACGGGTGGAGCGCCGTCACCATGGCCCGCATCGCCCGGCTCGCCGGGGTGAGTCGCCAGACGGTGCACAACGAGCTGGGCACGAAGCACGCGCTCGCCCAGGCCCTCGCCCTGCGTGAGCTCGACCGGTTCCTCGCCGTCGTGCGCGACCGCCTGCGCGGCGCGGACGACGTGGTCGAGGCCGTCCGGTCGGCGTGCGAGGGCGCGCTCGAGCTCGGCGAGCGCAGTCTGCTCGTCCGCACCATCGTCACGTCGGTGCCGTCGGAGCAGGACGGCGACCTCCTCAGCGTCCTCACGACCGAGTCGGGCGAGATCGTCGAGGCCGCGTCGGTCGTGGTGCGCGAGGAGCTGCTCGACCGCTTCGCGCCGCTGCCGTTCGACGACGCCGAGCTCGTCGTGGCCGTCGAGGTCGTGGTGCGGCTCGTGCTCTCCTCGATCACGCGACCCTCCAAGCCCGCAGCCGTCGCAGCGCAGGAGATCGCCTGGATCCTCGGGCTGGCGCTCGAGGGACGCGCCGCGACCCGGGCCGCCGCACGCTGAACCGGACCCCTCAGATCCAGCGGCTGAACCACATCCGGTCGAGCCACGCGTCGTAGGGGATGGTCCGGTCGGTCCAGATGGGCAGGAAGTACCAGAAGCAGGCGACGACGGCGACGACGAGCAGACCCACGCCGAGGCCGACCGCGTAACGACGCTGGGCGGTGTCGGCCCACCGTCGCGCCTCGTTGACGAGCAGGCAGAGCGCCACGATCATGAACGGCACCACGAGCACGGCGTAGAAGCTGAAGATCGGCCGGTCGGTGCTGCCGAACCAGGGCAGCCAGCCCGCGGCGACGCCGACGACCGGCACCGCCCAGCGACCGTCGCGCGTGCGGATCCACGCGACCACCGCGGCCACGACCGCCAGCGCCGCCGGCCACCACACCGCCGGGTTGCCGAGCGCGGTGATCTCGCGGATGCACGTCGAGCCCTCGGGCGCCCCGCAGGCCGAGGCCGGCAGCTTGAACTGCGCGTCGAAGGCGACGGGCCGCTCGAGCACGAGCCACCCGGCGGGGTTCGACGCGTAGGGGTGGGTCTTCCCGGCGAGGTAGGAGCCCGTGTGGAAGTCGAAGACCATGACGTGGAAGTGCCACAGGGACCGGAACGCGTCGAGGACCCCGCCGAGGAAGCCCGGTGTCGGCGAGCTGACGTACGAGCCCCACGACGGGTCGCCCAGGCCGTACCGGACGGCGTACGCCTCCTGGTGCAGCAGGAACCCGGTCCAGGTGAGCAGGTACACGACCAGGGCGACGAGCACGAGGTAGCCGAACGCGGGGACGCCGGTCGCGAGCGTCGTGCGGACCCAGCCGAACCGCGGCCCGGTGGACGTGCCGGCGGCGACCTGTGCCCGCGCGTGGGTGCGCCGGGCCAGCACCTCCCACACCACCACGACGACGCCGAACGCCGCGAGGACGTAGAGGCCGCTCCACTTGGTGCCGACCGCCATGCCGAAGCAGACGCCGGCGGCCAGCTGCCACGGGCGCCAGCGCACGTAGCCGTCCAGCCGCGCGCGCACGGCGTCGCGGTCGGCCACGAGACACGCCACCCCCGCGACGACCCAGAACGTCAGGAACACGTCGAGCAGCGCCGTGCGCGACATGACGAAGTGCAGCCCGTCGAGGCAGAGCAGGAGCCCGGCGAGGCACCCCACCCACACCGACCCGGTGAGCCGCAGGACCAGGCGGGCGAGCACCAGCACCGTGAGCGCGCCCACCACCGCGGCGCTGATCCGCCAGCCGAAGGAGTTCATGCCGAAGATCGCCTCACCGAGGGCGATGAGCCACTTCCCGCCGTCGGGGTGTGCGATGTAGGCCGGCTGGCCGTTCGTCAGCCCGGTCAGGACGCCGTCGACGATCTTCTCGTTCGCGTCGGACACGAAGTCCTGCACGTAGCCGTGCTGCAGCAGCGAGTAGGCGTCCTTGGCGTAGTACGTCTCGTCGAACACGAGCAGGTTCGGCCGTCCCAGGTGCCACACCCGCAGCCCGAGCGCCAGCAGCGCCACCGCCGCCGGCCCCAGCCAGCCCACGACCCGATCCCGTGCCTCCACGGGCACATCCTGTCACCCACCCCGAGCGGTGACTCCTCCACCGAATGGTGTGTCCTCGCGACAAGCGGTGGATCGACCACCCCAAGTGGACTCAGAGCGTGGAGGAAGCACCGCCGGACGTCGGGGCAGTGACCAGGGGAGCAGCGAGCAGATGCTGCCACGTCCGCCCGAACTGCGGTGCCGGGCCGTTGTAGCCGGCGCGCACGAGTGCGCGATAGACCGCCAGCACCGTCGTCCGGGGTCGGGCGAGCATCCCGGACGTGATCTGGAGGTACGCCCACGCCTCCTCGCGCAACCGTCCGTAGCGGTGGACGTCGTGCTGGAACTGGCGGATGTCGAGCGCGTGCTGACGACCTTCGAACTCGAGGAGGAGTCGCCACACCGCGTAGACGAGGTCGCCGCGCGCGAGGAACCGCCCCGCAGCGTCGTGGAGGTCGACGTTGACGGCAGGCCGAGGCAGACCCGCGCCGACGACCAGACAGCGGAGCCGGCTCTCCTGCAGGCTCGCTGCCGCCGGGTCCATCCAGGGGAGCATGCGTCGGACGAGTGAAGCGGCGACACGCCAAGGCTGGTCGTCGAGGAGTCGACGCAAGCGGTCGAGGCGGAGGTGCCCTCGGTGCAGGAGCCAGTCGCCGACCATGACCACCTCGATCGGCGAGAGCTCGGCGGCGGCCATCACGAAGGCGCCCTCGACGTCGACGGAGCCGTCCCGGTGCGGCGGCATGGTGACCGTCCGGTGCACGAAGATCCGGTCGAAGGTGAGGTGGTGGTCGCGTGCGAGGGTGAAGCGCAGCGGCAGGAGCGGGCCGAAGTCGAGTCCCAGGGGGAGCAGCCTCGTGAGATGGCTGAGCTGAGCGTCGGGCGGCAGCGCGAGGCGCGCCGCCTCGATCAGCTCGAGTGCCGTGAGGTGCGTGTCGTGGGAGCGGTAGACGCGGGGGAACACCTGGACGAACCGTGGATGCTCCAGCATCCGAGGGCTGATCCCGACGGCGATCGCCTCGGAGCGGTGGAACGCGCGACCGGCGAGGACGGACGGCAGGGGAGTGGGACGGCGCATGGAGCCATCCGACTCGCTCGCCACAGGTCGTGGGGCCCGTCGCGTCGAGCCTGTGGACGACGTCCGCGCTGCCCGTCGACGGGGTGTGGACGCCCACTCGGCGGTGGATCGTCCACCCTTCCAGGGCTGAGAAGGTGGACGATCCACCGCGGCCACCCCTTCCCGCGCATTCGGTGGAGGATCCACCGCTCGGGGGGCGAGCGGAGCGGTGGGAGGATGGGTGGGTGCTGATCCTCGCTGCGACGCCCATCGGTCGGCCGGACGACGCGTCGCCGAGGCTGGTGGCGGCGCTCGGGGCGGCCGACGTGGTGGCCGCGGAGGACACGCGACGGCTGCGGCGGCTCGCGGGTGACCTGGGGGCGGAGGTGCGGGGACGCGTCGTGTCCTACTTCGAGGGGAACGAGCGGGAGCGGACGCCGGAGCTCGTCGAGCACCTCCTCGCCGGGCTCGACGTCCTGCTCGTCACCGACGCCGGGATGCCCAGCGTGTCCGACCCCGGCTACCGGCTCGTGGCCGCGGCGCTCGAGGCCGACGTCGATGTGCGCGCCATCCCCGGTCCGTCGGCCGTCCTCACGGCGCTGGCCGTCAGCGGCCTCCCGGTCGACCGGTTCTGCTTCGAGGGGTTCCCCGCCCGGAAGGCGGGAGAGCGGGACCGCGCCTTCGCGGCCCTCGCCACCGAGCAGCGCACGATGGTCTTCTTCGAGTCGCCCCACCGCACCCGCGCGACCCTGGCCGCGCTCGCCGACGCGCTCGGCCCCGACCGTCGCGCTGCCGTGTGCCGCGAGCTCACGAAGACGTACGAGGAGGTCGCTCGCGGCAGCCTCGCCGAGCTCGTCGCGTGGGCCGACGCGCAGGAGCACGGCGTCCGCGGCGAGGTGACCCTCGTGGTCGCCGGCCACGTCCCCGTCGTTGCCGACCTCGACGCCGACGCGCTCCGCGACCTCGTGGCCGACGCCGAGGCGACCGGACTGAGCCGCAAGGACGCGGTCGCGAAGGTCGTCGCCGACACCGGCGTGCGGAAGCGGGTCGTCTACGACGCCGCGCACGCCCGCTGAGGACGTCCCACCGGGTCACTAGGATCGTGGTGTGTCCTACTACGTCACCACGCCGATCTACTACGTCAACGACGCCCCGCACATCGGCCACGGCTACACGACGGTCATCGGCGACGTCCTGACCCGCTGGCACCGCCAGCGCGGCGAGGACGTCTGGTACCTCACGGGCACCGACGAGCACGGCCTGAAGGTGCTGCGCAAGGCGCAGCAGAACGGCGCCACGCCGCAGGAGTGGACCGACCGGCTGGTCGAGACGGAGTGGAAGCCGCTGCTAGAGCTGCTCGACATCGCCAACGACGACTTCATCCGCACGAGCGAGGAGCGTCACGAGAAGGGCGCCCAGGCGTTCTGGCAGGACCTCCACGACCGCGGCGAGGTCTACAAGGGCGAGTTCAGCGGCTGGTACTCGGTCGGCTCGGAGGAGTTCGTGGCCGAGGACGACGTCGTCGACGGCGAGGGTGACGACGAGGGGCACAAGGTCTCGGCGCTCGACGGGTCGCGCGTCGAGCACGTGACGGAGGAGAACTACTTCTTCCCGCTCAGCAAGTACGCCGACCGGCTCCTCGAGCTCTACGAGACCAACCCCGACTTCATCCAGCCCGAGTCGGCCCGCAACGAGGTGGTCTCCTTCGTGCGGCGCGGTCTCAAGGACCTGTCGATCAGCCGTTCCACGTTCGACTGGGGCATCCAGGTCCCGTGGGACCCGTCGCACGTCATGTACGTGTGGATCGAGGCGCTGCTCAACTACGTCACGGCAGCCGGCTACGGCGTCGACGACGAGCGGTTCGGCGAGCTGTGGCCCGCCGACGTGCACCTCGTCGGCAAGGACATCGCGCGCTTCCACGCCGTGATCTGGCCCGCGATGCTGATGGCCGCCGGCCGCCCGGTGCCGCACCGCGTGTTCGCGCACGGCTGGCTGCTCGTGGGCGGGCAGAAGATGAGCAAGAGCAAGGCCAACGGCATCCGCCCCGACGAGATCGTCGAGGTGTTCGGTTCCGACGCCTACCGCTACTACTTCTCGCGCGCGCTGACGTTCGGCTCCGACGGCTCCATCTCGTGGGAGGACATGCGCGCCCGCTACCACGCCGAGCTCGCCAACGGCTTCGGCAACCTGGCGTCGCGCGTGGCCGCCATGATCGGCAAGTACTTCGACGGCACGCTGCCGGCAGCCGGTGAGCACACCGCCGCCGAGGAGGCCGTCGTCGCGCTCGTCGCGGAGGCGTCGGTCGAGGCCGACCGGGCGATCGACCGGATCGCGCCGCAGGACGCGCTGGCGCAGGTCTGGCGGATCGTCGAGGCGCTGAACGGCTACCTCACCGAGCAGGCGCCGTGGCAGGTGGCGAAGCACGCGTCAGAAGCGGCACAGCGGGAGCGCCTCGCCACCATCCTCGTGACGGCCGCGGAGGGGCTGCGCGTCCTCGCGGTGCTGCTGCACCCGGTGATGCCGCGCGCCACCGCGTCGCTGTGGGAGTCCCTGGGCGCCGAGCCGGCGCTCGGCGCGCTGGCCGAGCAGCGCATCGGGACCGTCGCGCAGTGGGGACGTCTGCCCGAGGGCTCGGTCGTCACGAAGGTGCCCAGCCTGTTCCCGCGCCTCGAGGACGACGCGTGAGCGACGCCGCCTGGCCCTGGCCGGACGCCCCCGAACCGCTGCCGTCGCCCGTCGTCGACAACCACTGCCACCTCGACCACAGGATCAAGGGTGGCCTGCTGATCGACGTCGAGGACGCCCTCGACCGGGCGGCGGCGGTCAACGTCGACCGGATCGTGCAGGTGGGCTGCGACCTCGAGGGGTCGCGCTGGGCGGTCGAGACGGCGCGGCAGCACGAGGCGATCGTCGCGGCCGTCGCCCTGCACCCCAACGAGGCGCCGCTCCTGGAGCAGGCCGGGACGCTCGACGACGCGCTCGCCGAGATCGAGGCCCTCGCGCAGGATCCCGCGGTCCGTGCGGTGGGGGAGACCGGCCTCGACTACTTCCGCACCGGCGCCGACGGGCGCGCCGCCCAGCACCGCTCGTTCCGGGCGCACATCGACGTGGCCCGACGCCACGACCGGACCCTCGTCATCCACGACCGCGACGCGCACGACGACGTCCTCGCGATCCTCGACGAGCAGGGCGTGCCCGAGCGCACGGTCATGCACTGCTTCTCCGGCGACGCCGACGTGGCCCGACGCTGCCTCGACCGCGGTGCCTACCTCTCGTTCTCCGGGACGGTCACCTTCAAGAACGCCGAGCCGCTGCGGGAGGCGCTGGCCGTCACACCGACCGACCGGATCCTCGTGGAGACCGATGCGCCCTTCCTCACACCCACGCCGCACCGCGGTCGACCCAACGCGTCGTTCCTGGTGCCCCACACGGTGCGCTTCATGGCCGAGTTCCTGGGCAGATCCGTCGACGACCTGTGCCGGGCGATCGACGAGAACACCGACCGTGCCTTCGGCGGGTCGTGGCCTCGGCACACGCCGGCTGTTTGACGTCAGCGCCGTCCTCCCTCAGGGTGGACGGGCTGCCCATCTCCAGCTGACCTTGTCCCCGACCAGAGGAAAGCAGTGCACCACCCTCGACAGAAGACCTCCCAGACCACCCCTCAGGACCCCGCGGACGCCACTCGGCGCCGCCACCGCCAGACCACGAAGCGCGTCGTCATCGCCCTCAACCTGGCCGTCCTCCTCGTCCTCGGAGCCGGCGTCGCCGCCTACGGCAGCCTCTCCAAAACCGTGACCCTCGACGTCGACGGCCGCAAGGACACCGTCCGCACCTTCGGCACCTCCGTCGGGTCGCTGCTCAAGAGCCACGACGTCCGCACGAAGGACGCCGCCGTCGACGCTAAGCCGACCGCGTCGGTCTCCGACGGCGACACGATCAAGGTCCGCTACGCGAAGGACGTCACGGTCGCCGTCGACGGCACCGTGCGCCGGGAGCGGCTGCACGCCGCCACCGTCGGCGACGTCCTCGACGAGCTCGACGTCTCCCCGCGCAAGGGTGCGGAGGTGAACGCCGCGAAGGACACCCGCCTGGACGACACCGCGTCGACCGTCGTCGTCTCGAACCCCAAGAAGCTCACCGTCCGCGCCGACGGCCGCAAGCGGACCGTCACGAGCGCCGCCCCCACCGCGGGCGAGGTGCTCGAGGAGGCCGGCGTGCGCCTCGGCGCCGCCGACGAGGTGCGCGCCGGTGACGCCCTCGGCGAGGCCGCCCTGGTCAAGCCGGGCGAGCGCGTCGAGGTCGTGCGGGTCCGGATGGTCGACACCGACCGCACGCTGCGCACGGCCCCGAAGACGGAGGTCCGCGAGGACGACACCCTCGAGAAGGGCACCGAGAAGGTGCTGCGCCCCGGTGCACCGCGCGTCGTCCAGCAGAAGGTGCTCGTCACCCGGGCCAACGGCAAGGTGCGCTCGACCCTCGTGCTGACCGAGAAGGTCACCGACCGCGGCAGCCAGCGCGTCGTGCTGCGCGGCACGAAGGAGCCCGAGCCCGAGGAGACGACGCTGGCGGCCCCGGCCCCCGAGTCGGCTCCCGCGGTCGGCGACGACAGCGTCTGGGACCGCATCGCGCAGTGCGAGTCCGGTGGCAACTGGAGCATCAACACCGGCAACGGCTACTACGGTGGTCTGCAGTTCAGCGCCGCCACGTGGCACAGCGTCGGTGGCCCCGGCCTCCCGCACGAGAACAGCCGCGAGGTGCAGATCAAGTACGCGAAGATCCTGCAGCAGCGCTCCGGCTGGGGCCAGTGGTCCTGCGCCGCCAAGGTCGGTGTGCACTGAGCAGCACCCCGCCCAGCCCGGTCTCGCTGCTGGGTGCGTCCGACGTCCGACGCATCGCTGACGCGATCGGACTGCGACCCACCAAACAGCGTGGCCAGAACTTCGTGGTCGACGGCAACACCGTGCGCCGTATCGTCCGCGACTCCGGGATCGGCCCCGACGACGTCGTCGTCGAGGTCGGTCCCGGTCTCGGTTCGCTGACCCTCGCGCTGCTCGAGGTCGCCCGGCACGTCGTGGCCGTCGAGGTCGACCCGGTGCTCGCGCAGCGTCTGCCGACCACCGTGGCCGAGCAGGCACCGGGGCACGTCGAGCGGCTCGACCTCGTGCTGGCCGACGCGATGCGCGTCGAGGAGCTCCCCGGCCCCACCCCCACCGCCCTGGTCGCGAACCTGCCCTACAACGTGTCCGTCCCGGTGCTGCTGCACCTGCTGGAGCGGTTCGAGACGCTCGCGTCGGTGCTCGTCATGGTGCAGGCCGAGGTGGCCCACCGGCTCGCGGCACCACCCGGTTCCCGCACCTACGGCGTGCCGAGCGTGAAGGCGGCCTGGTACTGCGACGTCGCCCTCGCGGGCACGGTCGGACGCCAGGTGTTCTGGCCCGTGCCGAACGTCGACTCCGCGCTCGTGTCGCTGCGTCGCCGCGCCACGCCCGGCGACGACGACCTGCGCCGTGCCACCTTCCGCGTGGTCGACGCCGCCTTCGCCCAGCGTCGCAAGACGTTGAGGGCCGCGCTCTCCGGCCTCGCCGGGTCCGGCGCGGCGGCCGAGGCGGCCCTGCGCGCAGCCGACGTCGACCCGCAGGCCCGGGGCGAGCAGCTCGACGTCGTCGCGTTCGCGCGGATCGCGTCGGCTCTTGGCTGAGCGGATCGGTAGGTTGGTGCGGTGAGAACCGTCAGCGCGCGCGTGCCAGCCAAGATCAACCTGGCGCTCGGCGTCGGTGGTGTCCGCGAGGACGGCTTCCACCCGCTCGCGACGGTCTACCAGGCCCTCGACCTGTACGACGAGGTCCGCGCCACCGCGAACGAGACCGGCGACGTGACGGTCGAGACGACCAGCGACGTCCCCGGTGCCGAGACCGAGGCGTCCCTGGTCCCGCGAGGTCGCGACAACCTCGCCGTGCGCGCGGCGCTCGCGCTGCGCGAGCAGGCCGGCGTCGAGGCCGGTGTCGACCTCATGATCCGCAAGGCGATCCCGGTCGCCGGCGGCATGGCCGGAGGGTCCGCCGACGCTGCGGCCACGCTCGTCGCGTGCAACGACGTGTGGGGTCTCGGCTGGTCCCGGCACGAGCTCGAGCCGGTCGCAGCCGGTCTCGGCAGCGACGTGCCCTTCCTGCTCCACGGCGGCAACGCGATCGGCGGCGGACGAGGTGAGCTCGTCAGCCCGGTCCTGGCGCGCGGCACCTACCACTGGGTCGTCGCGGTGTCCGGCATCGGACTGTCGACGGCGTCGGTGTACGCCGAGTTCGACCGGCTGAACGCCGACCGCGAGCTGCCGACGCCGGAGGTCCCCGACGCGCTCCTCGCCGCGCTGCGCTCGGGGGACGCCGTCGCGCTCGGTGCCGCCCTCTCCAACGACCTCACGGAGGCCGCGCTCTCGCTGCGACCTGACCTGGCCCAGACCCTCGAGGTCGGAGTGGAGGCCGGCGCCCTCGGCGCCCTCGTGTCCGGCTCGGGGCCCACGTGCGTGTTCCTCGCCGCGGACGAGCAGCAGAGCCTCGACATCGCGATCGCGCTCGCCGGCACGGGCCGGTGCGCCGACGTCGTCCAGCTGGTCGGTCCCGTGCCCGGCGTGCGGGTGGTCTGACGTGGCCGCACCGGCGGGTCGCCGCACCCCGCTCATCGGCGGCGAGGGACTCCAGCTGTCGTTCCCGACGAAGGACGTGCTCGACGACGTCACGCTCGGTCTCTCCGAGGGGCAGCGGGTCGGGGTCGTCGGCCGCAACGGCGACGGCAAGTCGACGCTGATGCGGGTGCTGGCGCGCCGGCTCGAACCCGACGAGGGTCGGGTCACCTGGCGTCGCGACCTGCGCGTCGGCTACGTCGACCAGTCCGACACGCTCGACGCCGACCTCACGGTCGCGCAGACCGTGGTCGGCGACACCGCCGAGCACGTGTGGGCCGGTGACCCGCGCGTCCGCGACGTCGTCGCCGGGCTGCTCGGCGACGTCGACTGGGACGGACCCGTGGCCGGACTGAGCGGCGGGCAGCGTCGTCGGGTGTCGCTCGCGGCCGTCCTCGTGCACGAGCACGACGTGCTGTTCCTCGACGAGCCCACCAACCACCTCGACGTCGAGGGGGTGACCTGGCTGGCCGCCCACCTCAACGCGCGGTTCGCGTCGGGCCAGGGCGCCTTCGTCGTCGTCACGCACGACCGCTGGTTCCTCGACGAGGTGTGCACCGACACCTGGGAGGTCCACGACGCGGTCGTCGAGCCGTTCGAGGGCGGGTACGCCGCCTACGTGCTGCAGCGTGTGGAGCGCGACCGCCAGGCTGCTGCCGCCGAGTCGCGTCGCCAGAACCTCCTGCGCAAGGAGCTGGCGTGGCTGCGACGCGGCGCGCCGGCCCGCACCTCGAAGCCGAAGTTCCGCATCGACGCGGCCAACGAGCTGATCGAGCGCGAGCCGCCCGTGCGCGACAGCGTCGAGCTGAGACGGGTCGCGACGGCGCGGCTGGGCAAGGACGTCGTCGACCTGCTCGACGTGTCGGTCTCCTTCGGCGACCGCGAGGTGCTCTCGCACGTCGAGTGGCGGATCGCACCGGGCGAGCGGACCGGCATCCTGGGCGCGAACGGCGCCGGCAAGAGCACGCTGCTCTCGCTGGTCGCCGGTCGGCTGCAGCCCACGCGAGGCCGGGTCAAGCGCGGCACGACGGTGCGGGTGGCCACCTTGACGCAGGCGCTGACCGAGCTGGACGCGATCGCCGACGACCGGGTCCGTGACGTGGTGGCGGCGCGCCGCGCCAGCTACCAGGCCGACGGCGCGGAGGTGACGCCGTCGCAGATGCTGGAACAGCTCGGGTTCTCCAGCGCCCAGCTCTCGAACCGGGTCAAGGACCTGTCGGGCGGCCAGCGCCGTCGTCTGCAGCTGCTGCTCACCCTGCTCGACGAGCCGAACGTGCTGATCCTCGACGAGCCCACCAACGACATGGACACCGACATGCTGGCGGCGATCGAGGACCTGCTCGACACGTGGCCGGGCACGCTGCTCGTCGTCAGCCACGACCGCTACCTGCTGGAGCGCGTGACCGACCAGCAGTACTCCGTGCTGGACGGGCGTCTGCGTCACCTGCCGGGCGGCGTCGACGAGTACCTGCGGCTGCGGCGGGCCACGGAGCCGGTCGCGTCCGGCGCCGCTCCTCCCGCGTCGGCCCCGCAGCCCGCTGCCGCGGCGCCCCCGGCCGGAGGTGGCTCCGCCCAGGACCGTCAGGCACGCAAGGAGGCGGCGCGCCTGGAGCGGCAGATCGAGCGGCTCGCCGCGCAGGAGGCCGACCTCGAGCGGCGGATGGTCGAGGCGGCGACCGAGCCGGCCCGGCTCGTGCCGCTGTCGGAGGAGCACGCCCAGGTCGTCGCGGAGCGTGAGCGGCTGGAGGAGCGCTGGCTCGAGGTCGCCGACTGAGCCCAGCGAGGGTCAGACGTGGCGGGCCAGCGTGCGCAGCGACGCGGCCAGCGTCTCCGCGTCGTCGGGGTCGAGGCTGGACAGCAGCGACCGCTCCTGCTCGAGGAGCTCGTCGAGGGCGGCGTCCACGGCCGCGCGTCCGGCGGGGGTGAGGGTGACCAGCACACCCCGACGGTCGCCCGGGTCGGCCTCGCGGGCCACCAGGCCGCGCCCGGCGAGCCGGTCGACGCGGTTCGTCATCGTGCCGCTCGTGACCATGGTCTCCGTGACGAGCCGGCCGGGGGAGAGCTGGTACGGCGGTCCCGAGCGACGCAGGGCCGACAGCACGTCGAACTCCCAGGGCTCCAGCGCGTGGGCCGCGAACGCCGCCCGGCGCGCGCGGTCGAGGTGACGGGCGAGGCGGGTGACCCGGCTGAGCACCTGCATGGGGCGCGTGTCCAGGTCGGGACGCTCGCGCTGCCAGGCCGCGACGATGCCGTCGACCTCGTCGAGCTCGTCGCCACCCATGACGTCACTGTAGTTCGTCAAGATTCTTGATGTCGAGATTGTTGTCGAGCCAGCGGGGGCCTACGGTGTCGCCCATGGACGTCGACGACCTCGTGGGCCGTGGCCCGGCCACCCTCGTTCCGCTGCTGCGCGACCGCACGGTGTCGGCGCGCGAGCTGACCATCGCCACGCTGGACGCGATCGAGCGCGAGGACGCGCGGGTGAACGCCGTCGTCGAGTTGCTGGCGGACGAGGCGTTCGACGCCTCGACCGAGGCCGACGCGCGGATCGCCCGCGGAGAGACGGGGCCGTTGCTCGGCGTGCCCGTCGCCATCAAGAACGACGTCGACCTCGCCGGGCGGGTGACCGGGCTCGGGTCGCGCGCCGTCACCCGGGTCGCGCGTCAGGACGGGCCGCTCGTCGAGGCGCTGCTCGCGGCGGGTGCCGTGCCGGTCGCCACGACGACGCTCCCCGAGCTCGCGATCTACGGGTTCACCGAGTCGGCGGCACGGGGCGTGACGCGCAACCCGCACGACCTCGACCGCACGCCCGGCGGCTCGTCCGGAGGGTCCGCGGCGCTCGTCGCCGCGGGCGCGGTCGGGGTGGCGACGGCGTCCGACGGCGCCGGCTCGATCCGCATCCCCGCGGCGAGCTGCGGACTCGTCGGCTTCAAGACGACGCACGGGTTCGTGCCCGGCTCGGGCGGCTGGCACGGGCTGTCGACGCAGGGCTGCGTGACGCCGACGGTGCGCGACACGGCCGTCTACCTCGACGCGGTGGGGCGCGGTGCTCCGGGCGCCCTCGCGCACGCGGCGGACACACCGCCGCGGGTGCTCAGGATCGGCGTGACGACCAGTGCCGCCGCGGCGGGGCGGCCCGAGGCCCTGCACCGCGACGTGAGGTCGGCCGTCGACCACGTGGCGGGCCTGCTCGACGGTCTCGGTCACGAGGTCGCCGCCGTGAAGGTGCCGTACGGTCTGGACGCCAAGGCGCTGACAGTGCGCTACCTCGCCGGTATCACCGAGTCGGCGTCGCACGTCGACGACCCGTCGCAGCTCGAGCCGCGTACCCGTCAGGTCGTGCGCCTCGGCCGTCCGTTCGGCCCGTCGGCGGTCGCGTGGGCCCAGCGCGCCGGGCTGCGGTTCGGCTCGACGGTGCTCGACCGGCTCGGTATCGACGTGCTGCTGTCGCCGGTCATGAGCGGTCCGGCCCTCCCCGTCGGCCACTTCGCGGGCAAGGGCGGCCTGCGCACCGTGCTCGGCATGAACGCGTTCTACCCGTACACCGCGCAGTGGAACCACGCCGGTCTGCCCGCGGTGTCGCTGCCGGTGGGCCGGTCGCGCAAGCGGGGGCTCCCGCTCGCCGTGCAGCTCGTCGCGCGGCGCGAGCAGGACCCGCTCCTGATGTCGGTCGCGTCCCAGGTCGAGGCCGCGCTGCGAGACTCCGCATGAGGTGGGACCCGGAGCAGTACCTGCGCTTCGCCGACGACCGCGGGCGTCCGTTCGTCGACCTCGTCGCTCGGGTTCCGTCGGACGCCGACGTCGTGGTCGACCTCGGGTGCGGCGCCGGCAACCTGACGGCCGTGCTGCGCGACCGCTGGCCGGGCGCCCAGGTGCTGGGTGTCGACTCCTCACCGGAGATGGTCGCGCGGGCGACCACGACGAACGAGGACCCCGCGGCGTCGTACGTCGTCGCGGACGTCACGTCGTGGGCGCCCGACGGGCCGGTGGACGTGATCACGTCGAACGCGATGTTCCAGTGGGTCCCGGAGCAGGAGGACGTCCTGCGGCGCCTCGCGGAGCACGTGACGCCGGGCGGCGCGATCGCCGTGCAGGTGCCGAACAACGCGGACGCCCCGAGCCATGCGCTGATGCGGGAGGTGGCGGACCGGCCCGCCTACGCGGACCACACGGCGGGAGTGCTGTCGGTGCGCGGCACGGGCCCGCAGACGTACCTGGACCTGTTCGCCTCGCTGGGCTGGTCGTGCGACGCCTGGGAGACGACCTACCTGCACGTGCTCCCGGGCGACGACCCGGTGTTCGAGTGGGTCAAGGGCACCGGAGCACGTCCGATCCTGCAGTCCCTGCCCCACGACCTGCGCGAGCGATTCGTGGCGGAGTACAAGGCAGCGCTGCGCGAGGCCTACCCTCGTCGGCCGTACGGGACGGTCCTCCCGTTCCGTCGGACGTTCGCCGTGGCCGTCCGTCCGCTCGGGTAGCCTGGGACGGCCGTCGTGGCCGTGTGCCACGACGTTCCCCGGTTGGTCTGCCGGCAGGGCCCGCCTGACTTTGAATCAGGACAAGCGACGTAGGTTCGACTCCTACCCGGGGAGCCGCACGGTCAGTTCTCGTCGAGGGTGCCGACGGGGTCGAAGGTGAAGGACCCGAGGTGCTCCTGCACGCCGCGGAACGCCTCCGCGATCTCGGGGTCCTCCAGGGCCTTCTCCAGGGAGCGCAGGGCTTCCTGCGTCCGGACGTCGGTCGTCTCCTCGATGGGGTCGCTCATGCGTCCATGGTGACGCGGACCCGGGCACGCTGCTGGGTGAGCGCGCCCCCGGGTCATCGGGGTCGGTACTCGATGTGGTCCGGCCTGGTGTGGTGGATCTCGACGAGCTGGAGGGTGCGGGGCCGCTGGTTCCAGGCGCGGGTGAACGCGGTCTGTGCGGGGATGGTGCGGGTGGGTAGGTGCCAGTGGGCGTTGCCGTGCTCGTCGTGGCTGACCGATAGTGCTCCTCGGGTCTTGAGTCCGTGGTGGGGTGGACACCGGTGGTGCAAGTTCGCCGCTTCGGTGGGGCCACGTTGCTGCCCGGGTGGCGGGTCGGGGTCGTAGGGGATCTGGTGGTCCACGTCGCAGGCGACGGCGGGGCGGGTGCAGCCGGGAACGTCACACGTGCCGTCGACCAGGTTGAGCGCCCGGCGGAGGGGCTGGGTGGGGAAGCGGCCGAGCTCGGTGACGTCGAGGATCCCGCCGTTCTCGTCGGTCAACAACCGCGAGAACAGCGTCCCCTCTTGGGTGGCGAGCTCGGCGAGCAGGGCGGGGTCGAGGACGTGCTGCCCGTCGGTGGAGACGCCCGGCTCGCTGGACAGGCCGAGGAGGGTGGCGAGGGGGACGGTGATGCCGAGGTGGAAGCGGCCCCGCCCTGAGGTGGTCGCGGTGTCGTCCTTGCGCAGGAGAGTGTTCACCAGGGCGTCGGCGCGGGCCTGCGCCAACGTCCGGCCATCGTCCGGGCTCTGACTGCGGGAGGCCTTCGCCGCGAGGGTCAGATCCCGGTCGATCAGCACCGCGTCAGCGGTGGGGATCAACGCCTGGAGCAGGCTCATCCCGTCATCGAGCGCGGTGATCGTGACAGTGCGATCCGCCTCCGCACTCTTGCGGCGCTCGGTGGCGTGGTCGGGTTCGACCCGGACCAGGAACCTGCGCAACCAGCCCTTGAGCTGGCCCAGGGTGTGGCTGGTGGCGTAGGCGAGCACTTCCTCGTCCAACCTGGTGATGTTCTCCGGGTGGTGGAGCTTCCATGCGGTCGAGGCGATCTCCCGCGCCTTGGCCCGGTCGACCTCCCCCCGCAGATGCGCAGCCCACACGGTCGGCAGGTCCATCACCAGGGTCCGGGTCGCCGAGACCAGGCTCGCGACGAACCCCTGCGCGACGTTCAGTTCCACGCTGACCTCCAGGATCGCGACCTGACGGGCGTCCTCCACCTGACGAGCCGAGAGACCTTGGGTGAGGGCGTCGGTGCGGCGGGTCTCGACGAACCGCAGCACCGCCCGAGCCTGCTCCGCCTCCGCCGCCCACACCCGACGCGACGCATCGACTGCGTCGGCCAGGAGGGTGTCGGTGGGGTTCATAGTTCCAACCTAGGCACCCCCTCCGACACCACCCTCCAGCCCAGAAAACCCTGTGGAAGCGGCGGTTTCGGCGTGATTCACGCGGGACTGTTGCCGGGTGGTCTCGATACGCAGCCACGACGCTCCTTCGTCGCGCGTGGCCGCTACTCGACCAGCGGAACCCTTTGCTGGTCGAGTAGCGCGGAGCCGCGACGAAGGAGCGTGCTCCGGGCGTATCGAGACCACTCCAAGCAGTCGCTGGGGGTTGGCTCGCGCTGAGCCGCTGCTGGGTGGTCTCGATACGTCAGGACTTCGCAAGCTCGTCCTGACTACTCGACCAGCGGATCGCTCCGCTCAGTGAGGGATGGTGGAAGGGGAGGGTGGGCCGGGTGGCTCCGTACACTGGCGGGCGTGCCTGAGACCTCCTCGTCGCCCGTGACCGCGATCGTCCTCGCCGCAGGCGCGGGGACCCGCATGAAGTCGCGCACCGCCAAGGTGCTGCACGAGCTCGGCGGGCGCAGCATGCTCGTCCATGCGCTGGAGGCCGTCCGGCAGGTCGGCGCGGCGCGGGTGGTCGCCGTCGTCGGGCACGACCGTGAGCAGGTGTCCGCCGCCGTCACCGCGCACGACGCCGGCGTCGTGCAGGCGGTCCAGGAGGAGCAGCGCGGCACCGGACACGCCGTGCGCGTCGCGCTCGACGCCCTCGACGACGTGCCCGAGGGCACCGTGCTCGTCACCTACGGCGACGTCCCCCTCCTGACCGCCCAGACGCTGTCGACGCTGCTGCTCGACCACACCCACGAGGGGCGGGCCGTCACCATCCTCACGGCGGAGCAGCCCGACCCCACGGGCTACGGCCGCATCCTGCGCGACGGCGACGGCGCCGTCACGGCGATCCGCGAGCACAAGGACGCCACCGACGACGAGCGTCGCGTCCGCGAGGTCAACAGCGGCATCCTGGCCGTCGATGCCGTCTTCCTCGACCACGCGACGCGCAGGCTCGACACCGACAACGCGCAGGGCGAGCTGTACCTGACCGACATCGTCGCCACGGCCGTCCGCGAGGGCCGTCCCGTCGGGGCGCACGTGCTGGAGGACGTCTGGCAGACGAAGGGCGTCAACGACCGGGTGCAGCTGGCCGAGCTGGCCGCCGAGCTGAACCGGCGCACCACGGAGCACTGGATGCGCCAGGGCGTGACGATCGTCGACCCCGCCACGACCTGGATCGACTCCGACGTGACCCTCGGCGCCGACACGGTCCTGCACCCCGGCACCCAGCTGCTCGGGGCGACGACGGTGGGGGAGGGGGCCACGATCGGGCCCGACACCACCCTGCGCAACGTCGAGGTCGGCGACGGCGCCAGCGTCGTCCGCACCCACGGCTCCGACGCGGTCGTCGGGCCGGGCGCGAGCGTCGGCCCGTTCGCCTACCTGCGCCCCGGTGCCGAGCTGGGCGCGCGCGGCAAGATCGGCACGTTCGTCGAGGTCAAGAACGCGACCCTCGGCGAGGGCGCGAAGGTCCCGCACCTGAGCTACGTCGGCGACGCCGAGATCGGCGAGGGCACGAACATCGGCGCGGGCACGATCACGGCCAACTACGACGGTGTGCACAAGCACCGCACGGTCGTCGGCCGGCACGCCCGGACCGGCTCGGACAACGTGTTCGTCGCACCCGTGACGATCGGCGACGGAGCCTTCACCGGGGCGGGGACGATCGTCCGCGAGGACGTCCCGCCGGGGGCGCTGGCCGTGAGCTCGGGGTCACAGAGGACCATAGACGGGTGGGTGCAGCGCAAGCGGCCGGGCACCCCCTCCGCCGACGCCGCTGCCCCAGTCGACGCAAGCGCCGAGGAGACCTCCGGTGAGTGACCTGCTCAAGAAGACGCCGACCAAGAAGATCATGCTCTTCTCGGGTCGTGCTCACCCCGTGCTCGCCGAGGAGGTCGCGAACCTGCTCGAGGTGCCGCTGGTGCCCACGACGGCGTACGACTTCGCCAACGGCGAGATCTACGTCCGCTTCGACGAGTCGGTCCGCGGCAGCGACGCCTTCGTCATCCAGAGCCACTCCGCGCCGATCAACGAGGCGATCATGGAGCAGCTCATCATGATCGACGCCCTGAAGCGCGCGTCGGCCAAGCGCATCACGGTGATCCTCCCGTTCTACGGCTACGCGCGCCAGGACAAGAAGCACCTCGGTCGCGAGCCGATCTCGGCCCGCCTCATGGCCGACCTCTTCACCGCGGCCGGCGCCGACCGGCTGATGACCGTCGACCTGCACACGGCCCAGATCCAGGGCTACTTCGACGGCCCGGTCGACCACCTGCTGGCCATGCCGATCCTCACCCGGTACGTCAAGAACAACTACGGCGACCAGCCGCTCGCGGTCGTCTCGCCCGACGCCGGACGCATCAAGGTGGCGGAGTCGTGGGCCAACGCCCTCGGCGGCGCGCCGCTGGCGTTCATCCACAAGACCCGCGACCCGCGTCGCCCGAACGAGTCCAAGGCCAACCGCGTGGTCGGCGAGGTCGAGGGCCGCACCTGCATCCTCGTCGACGATCTCATCGACACCGGCGGCACCATCGTCCAGGCCGCTGAGGCGCTGAAGGCCGACGGCGCGGCCGACGTGGTCATCGCGGCGACGCACGCCGTGTTCTCCGGTCCGGCGGTCGACCGCCTCAAGAACTCGGTCGCCCGCGAGGTGGTCGTCACCAACACGCTGCCGCTGTCGGACGAGCAGCGCTTCGACTCGCTGACCGTCCTCTCGATCGCGCCGCTGCTGGCCCAGGCCACCGCTGCCGTGTTCGAGGACGGGTCGGTCACCAGCCTGTTCAGCTGAGCCACCGCACGACGAGGGGCCCCGGCATCGTGCCGGGGCCCCTCGTCGTGGTGCCGCGTCGTCGGGCTGCTTGGTCGAACGGGGTCAGCCGGCCGTCGGCGTGGGCGAGGCGGTGGGGCTCGGCGTGACCATCGGGGTGGGCGTGACCGTCGGGCTGGGCGAGGCGGTCGGGCTGGGTGACGCCGTGGGAGTGGGCGTCGGGGCGGGAGCACCGTCGCGGACGAGGCCGAACGCACCGCCAGCGGGTGCGTTGACGCTGCGGCAGGGGCCCCCGTTCACCGTCGGCTGGGCCGCCGAGACGACGGTGCCGATCTTCGACCCGAGGCCGGAGACGGTGAGCTTGTGGTACTTCTGGCCCTTGATGGGCTGCTCGACCTGCAGCACGAGGGTCAGCCAGCAGGACTTCGTGGGCAGGGTGCCGCCGAGCCGGAAGACCCCGTCGGCCTCGCTGGTCGCGGACCCGATGCGTGTGCCGTAGTCGTCGAAGAGCAGCGCCTTGACCCCGGCGAGCGGCTCGTTGGACGTGGCGTCCTTCACCTGCCCGACGATCCTGCCTCCGACGCGGGTGAGTCGAGCGGAGGTCGCCGTGGTGCTGCCGGCGCGGACGGTGCCGGCGAGGTGCACCCGAGCCCCGGCGTAGCCCTGCACGCCCGGGATGATCGCGTCGTAGCGACCGGGGGCGAGGCCCTTCGCGGTGAACGCGCCGCCACGGGCGCGCACGACCCACCACTGTCCGGTGGAGCGGTTCACGAGGGTCAGGGTGACGGCGGACCGCACACCCGTCTGGCCGGCGTACAGGTCGCCGACGAGCGTGCCGGCACGCGTGCCGAGGGCGATGCGGACGTCGCGGTTGCGGCCCTGACGCAGCCCGCTGACCCAGAGGCTCCGGCCGACCCACCTCTGGCGGGCGTCCCACACGAACACCGAGTAGCTGCCGGCCGGCAGGCCTCCGATCGCGAACCCGCCGCGGCGGTCGGCCGTGACGGTGTACGCCGTGCCGTCGCGGGTGACCGCGGTGACCCGGGCGCCGCTGGCCAGGACCCGCCCCCGGGCCGGGCCCTTGGAGATGCGGCCGGTGATGCTCGCGCCGCGCGCCATGCTGATGTTGGCGATGGTCGTGCTGCCGCCGCGCACGACGACCTTCACGTCGCGGGAGACACGGGCGTTCACGTCCCAGCGCGGGCGGCGGTCGCTCACGCGGAGGTAGTAGGTGCCGGGTGCCAGCCACGGCGTGGCGTACCCGCCGCTCGTGCGGAAGGACGTCTTCTGCCGCCACGACGCGTCGAACACGGTGACGGTGACGTCCTTGACCGGACGGCCGGTGCCGGCCTCGGTGATCGCACCACGGACGCGACCGGTCTCGTCGGCCTGGACGGGGGCGACGAGTCCGAGGAGCAGCGCGACGACGGCGAGGATCCCGAGCAGCAGCCGGGGCGCGGGCACGCGCGTGCGCACGTCGGACATGACGATCTCCCTCCGGAGCCGTGGACGGCTCCTGTGTCTCCCCCCGCGATTCTAGTGCGGCGGCCGCGTCGTGATCCCCGGTTTGACGGGGGTCGAAGGTCCTTGATCCGTCGGGACCGTCGGCCCGCGCGATGAGGCGGAGGCCAGTATCCTCAGCGCGTGACCGGGTGCCGGTCCGAGAGGGAGGGTCGAGGTGCAGTCGTCGCACACGCGTCGCTGGGAGCTGGCCGCCGGGGCGGTCGCTGCCGCCGTGGCGGTCTCGGTCGTGCTGCACCTGCTCGGGGTCTCCCTCCCGTTCTGGCCCGCGGGGGCGCAGAGCTCGAACCCCTTCGCGTCCGGGCGCGTGTACGTCGACCCGCACTCGCAGGCGCGCCAGGCGGCGGACGCGGCGTCCGGCGACGACGCCACGGTGCTGCGCCGCGTGGCCGACACGCCGACGGCGATCTGGCTGACGCCCGAGGCGTGGCCGCAGCAGCAGGTGGAGGCGCACGTCCGACGTATCGCGACCGCGGCGCGCGACGCCGACCGGGTCGCCCTGCTCGTGGTCTACGGGATCGCCGACCGCGACTGCCAGGGCGGGGAGTCGGCCGGTGGCCTGCCCCCGGCGGCGTACCGGGACTGGGTCGGTGCCGTCGCGGACGGTGCACGCGGCATCGGCACGACAGTCGCGGTCCTCGAGCCCGACGCCGTGGCTGATGCCGGCCAGTGCGCCGACGCCGACAGCCGGCTCGCGCTGCTGCACGACGCGGTCGACACCCTCGCCGACGCCCACGTCACCACCTACGTCGACGGCGGGCACTCGGACTGGGTGCAGCCGCAGGAGATGGCCTCGCGGCTCGAGCGCGCCGGCGTGGGCGACGCGCGCGGGTTCGCCACCAACGTCTCGTTCTACGCCGACGACGCGCGGGAGCAGGCCTACGCGGAGGCCGTCTCGAAGGCGCTGGGCGGCAGTCACTACGTGATCGACACGGGACGCAACGGCAACGGCGCCGACGGCGAGTGGTGCAACCCGTCGGGTCGCGCGCTGGGTCGGACGCCGGCCGCGGGGGAGGGTTCGCTCGACGCCTTCCTGTGGATCAAGCCGCCCGGGGAGAGCGACGGATCCTGCAACGGCGGGCCTCCGGCGGGGCAGTGGTGGGCCGATCGAGCACTGGACCTGGCGCGCGCGGCCGGTTGGTGACATCGCCCGCACCGGACACGGTTCGTCCTGCGGCGGACCCAGTCGTTGCTACGCTCGCCGCATGGGAGAGAGTGGCGCGCCGATCGCCGTCGTCATCGAGGATGACGCGGACGTCCGGCATCTGCTCCGGACGATCCTCGTCCGGAGCGGTTTCGAGGTCGTCCTGACGAAGGACGGTCCAGAGGGTGTCGAGGCGGTGCGGGCGTACGAACCCGTGCTCACGACGCTCGACGTGAACATGCCCGGCATGGACGGCTTCGCGGCCGCCAAGCTGATCCGCGAGTTCAGCGCCACCTACATCATCATGCTGACCGGGCTCGACGACGAGATCGACGTCGTGCAGGGTCTGGACTCCGGTGCCGACGACTACCTCGTGAAGCCGTTCCGGCCCCGCGAGCTACGAGCCCGGATCGAGTCGGTCATGCGCCGACCGCGCCACCACGTCGACGTCGAGGGCTTCGAGCCCGCGCCGAACGGTGTCGCCTCGACGCCGCCGTCGGCGACGCAGGACCTCCCGCAGCAGGTCCAGGGTCGTCCTGCGCCGACCCCGGCGGAGACGCCGCAGTACGAGCGGCCCCACCAGGACGTGGCCCGCCACCCGGCGCCGGCCTCGTACCCCGTGCAGCCCCCGGCGCCTCGGGAACCGTCGTACGCGGAACCGTCGTACCCCGAGCAGACCTACGACCGCCAGCCCCCGGCGCCGTCGTACCCCGAGGGCCGCTACGGCGACGTGCCGCAGCAGCAGGCGCCGTACACCGACCCGGGGCCGCGGTACCAGGCAGCGCCCCAGCCGATGGCCCCGCCGGCCGACCCCGGCCCCGCCTACCCGACCCACCCGTCGCCGGGCGCACACGCGGTGAGCCACGCTCCCGCCGTCCACGCCGGTGCCCCGCCGCCGGCCCAGACGGGCAACGACGCCTGGATGCGCTGCAACGGTCTCGCGGTCAACGTCGACACGCGCACGGTCACGGTCGACGGCCGCACCGTCGACCTGACCCGGACCGAGTTCGACCTCGTCGCCTCGCTGATGGCGACCGGTCGTCGGGTGCGCAGCAAGGCCGACCTCGTCCTGACCCTGCGGGGCCAGAACTACGTCACGACGTACTTCGTGAACGAGGCCGACAAGCGCGCCGTCGAGGTGCACATGGCGAACGTGCGCCGCAAGCTCGGCGACTCCAGCACCACCCCGCGGTGGATCGAGACCGTGCGCGGCGTCGGGTACCGCATGGCCGAGGACGCCTGAGCGGTCCAGCCGCTCCGACGCCCTCGTCCGACCTCAGTTGGCGTTGATCGGGATCTTCTGGGCCTCGGTGGGGGTCTTCGAGGCGAAGATCGCGATCGGCACCTCCTGCGTCACCAGCTCGGGCACGTACTCGCGGCTGCCGGCGCGGCGCTGGATCCAGACCGTCGCCTTGAAGGTCAGGGTGACGCCCTTGGTGTCCATGGCGAGCGGGCCGATCTTCTGGTTGCGCAGCTCGAAGGCGCCCTTCGGCGACGTGATCAGCATGCCGTAGCGCGAGGCGACCGGCTCCGGGTCGAAGGTGATCCGACGGGCGTCGGCGTCGAGCGTGTACGGGTTCTCGACGTCGCCCGACGACGTGGTCGTGGCCGAGGACACCTGGATCTTCCCGAGGTAGGCGCGGCGCTTCGTGCGGAACGGGTCGCGCAGCTTGCGGGACAGGTCGTACGCCTGCAGCGTGAAGGAGAAGTACTTGTCGCCCAGCGGGTACCACTCGTTGGTCCGGGGCGTCGACTTGGTCGGCCAGATCGTGTAGACGAAGTCGAGGGTGCCGACCCTGACGTGCGACTGGAAGGTGCCGTCGCGCGTGAACTGGGAGTTGAACGCCGCCGTGGGCGACGCGGTGGGCGTGGGCGTGGCGGCCGGTGCCGGCTCGCGGTCGACGAGACCGCACGCGCCGAGGACCAGCGACGCCACGAGGGCGAGGACGACGGCCGACGTCGCGCGGACGACGGGCAGGGGACGGCGGGATGCGCTGGTCACGGGTGTGCTTCCTTCGAGAGGACGAGGGGGACGGGTGGGGCGCTCAGACCGTGTAGCCACGGTAGTTACGCAGGATCTTGATGCCCATCCAGAAGGTCTGGGCGACGGTGATGACACCGAGGATGGGCCAGCCGACGGCCAGGATGGAGGACTGCAGGTCGATCGGGACCTGGAACCACACGGCGGCGGCCGCGATGAAGCCGAAGAGGGCGATTGCGAACGGGTAGAGGTAGCTGTTGCCCGAGCCGCGCTCGGCCTTCGCCTGGGCGGCCCAGTTGTCGGTCTGCTTGCGGCTCGCGAACTTCGTCCAGGCGCGCAGGAAGTGGCCGATCCGGATCCACATGTAGATCTCCGCGGGTAGCAGGAGCACGGCGAAGAGGATGTCGCGGCGGTGGCCGTAGTGCATCGACCGCGCCACCCGGTAGTTCAGCAGGATCGCCACGACCGGCGGCACGAGCCACCAGGGGCTGAAGACGAAGGCGTTGATGGAGAGCGAGGCGAGCAGGAGGCTGAAGAACATGAGGCGCGTGATGATGTTGAGCACCATCGACATGTGCTCGAACCAGCGCAGCCGCAGGTTGGGGTGGAAGGGCTGGCCCTTCGTGTCGCCGCGCTGGCCGGGCCACATGAGCTCGATGGCGCCGAAGTTCCACTTGACCTGCTGCGCGTCGAGGGAGCGCAGCGTGTTCATGCCGCCCACGTGGGCCCGGGCCGTCGCGCTGATCTTCGTGAGGTAGCCGGCGCTCTTGATCTGCAGCGACAGCAGCGAGTCCTCGACCTCGCTGTCCTTCACCCAGGGGGCGCGCTGGTGGGTCTGCGTCATGACGTCGCGCAGCGCCTGCGTCGCGAAGATGGAGAACTGGCCGCCGAGGACGGCCATGTTCCGGCCGCGCAGCAGGTTCTGCATGTTGAAGGCGGCGAACTGTGCCCGCTGGCCGGCCGTGAGGAACTTCGCCATCGGCGTCGGCAGGGCGCTGTCGTCGATGCTGTAGATCGCCGAGATGCCGCCGATCCGGTCGTCGCTGGTGATCTCGTCGACCAGGTCCTTGACGGCCGTCGGCTCGGGCGTGGTGTCGCCGTCGACGCCGATGATGTAGTCGCAGCCCTCCGCGAGGAAGAAGCCGTAGTTCAGGGCGCCGACCTTCTTGTCGGGGTTCTCGCCGATGTCGTGCACGAAGATCTCGACCAGCTGGGTGCCCTCGGGGCGCTCCATCAGGTGCTGGCCGGCGTAGTGGCCGGCGATCTCGACGGTCTCGTCGGTGGTGTTGTTCACGACGACGTGGATGACGTCGGGCAGCCGGGTCTGCACCAGCAGCGCGTCGAGCACCGACGCGATGGTCTCGGCCTCGTTGTAGGACGGCACGACGCAGGCGACGGTGGCGCGCGGCTTGATGCTGCCCGCGACCTCCTCGACGGCGGTGCCGAGGGCGCGGTGCAGCGCCTCGTCGCTGAGGTCGAAGGCGGTGGGGTGTCGGTCCATGGGACCGCGGGCGTCGTGGGACACGGGGGCTCCTGCGCAGTGGGCGTCACCCCATCCTGGTGCCCGGACCTCAGGAAACGCCGCGGTCCGGCCTCAAGGTCTGCTCAAGATCGGCTCAAGTGCGGGGGACGTAGCCGGCCTCGGCGAGCAGGGCGTCGAGGTCGGGCGCGGTCGTGAACGTGTCGGAGGTGCCGAACAGCACCGGGACGGGGACGTCCTGCTCGCCGAGCGCCTCGTTGGACCTGGTGTAGACGGCACGCTCGACGGCGGCCGCGATCTCTGCGGTCCGCTCGGGCGTCTCCGCCGGTGCGAGGACCGCGAAGCGGCCCACGCCGAGGTAGCCGAGGACGGACCAGACGGGCACGTGGCGGCGCAGCGTGTCGGCGACGGTCGCCAGCGCCAGGTCGCCCCCGCGGCGTCCGAACGCCTCGTTGAGCTCCACGAGGTCGGTGATCTCGGCGAGCACCAGCCCGGCGTGCCCGCCGCGCAGCTGGATGCGGTTGAGCCGGTCGGCGGCGGCCTCGACGAACTGGCCCCGGCTGTGCACCCCGAAGACCCGGCCGGTGCCGTGGTCCTCGGACCACCACGCGCCCTCGCGCTCCGCGCGCATGGCGACGAGCAGCTGCAGCAGGACGAGCATCGTGACCAGCAGGAACATGGCCGACAGGTGGTCCGAGCCGCGGTAGACCCGACCGAGCAGCGCGTTGAGCACGACGGCGCCGGCGAAGACGGCGAGCACGACCTGCAGCAGGGTCACGTTGACGTTCGAGCGCATGCTGCTGCGGCGCAGCTCGAGGACCCCCGCGACCGCGAACCCGGCGGCCGCGAGGTAGCCGTCGGGCAGGACGGGCGACCCGAGCGCCTCGAGGCCGCTGCGCAGGAGCACGACGACCACGGCGACGACGAGCGGGGCGACCGGCAGGGCGACGGCGCCACGGAAGCAGCGCAGGCCCGACCAGACCAGGCCGATCGCCACCACGCCGCACGCCGCGCCCGCGGTGTCGGTCTGGAAGGTCAGGACGGTGTCGCCGGTCAGCAGGCTCGCGAACGCTGCGCCGGCGGCGGCGATGAGGCCGCCGGCCCAGAGCCGGTTGGCGGGGTCGTTGTGCCGCATGGCGGTCGTGACCGAGAAGGTGACGGCCACGGCGAGGTAGGGCAGCAGCGTGCCGAGGAGCAGGAGGTCGAGGTCGGACATCAGGCCACGTCCCGCGCGACGCTCTCGTCGGCCGCCGCCGGGAGCCACACGGTGACCGTGGTGCCCTCCTCGAGCTTGCTCGTGATGTCGACGGAGCCGCCGTGGGCGCGGACGATGTCCTGGGTGATGCTCAGCCCCAGCCCCGTGCCCTGCACGCCGGAGCTGCGGGCGCGGTCGGTGCGGTAGAAGCGGGTGAACAGCGACGCCAGCTCGTCCTCGGTCATGCCGCGTCCGGTGTCGCGGACGACGATCTCCACGCCGGGGACGGCCACGGGCCCCTCGCTGGTGATCCCGTGCTCCACGGGCAGGTCGACGGCCTCGGTGGAACGGTGCGCGTCCTGGACCACGACGTCGATCGTGCCGTCGTAGCGGTTGTACTTGACCGCGTTGGTCAGCAGGTTGTCGAGCACCTGGCGCAGCCGGAGCGGGTCCGCCGGGATGGTCGACTCGGTGCGCGTGTCGAGCCGCACCGTGATGAGCCGCTCGGTCGCGAGCGGGCGCACGCCCTCGACGGCGCTGCGGGCGAGCTCGCTGGGTCGGCACGGCTCCATGAGGAGCTTCAGGGGCACGCCGGGCGTCCGGCTCCGCGCGGCCAGGAAGTCGCGCGACAGGGCCAGCATCCGCTCGGTGTTGTCGAGGGCGACCTCGACGAGCTCGCGGGCCTCGTCCCCCAGGTCGGGCTCCGCGAGCGCCAGCTCGAGGTAGCCGAGGGCGGCGGTGAGCGGCGTCTTGATCTCGTGGGACACGGCGGCGACGGCGTCGTCGCGCGCCTGGGCGTCGGCGAGCTCCTTGCTGACGTCGCGCGCCACGAACACGTAGCGGTCCGAGCGCGGGCCCGTGACGCGGCGGATGCTGACGCTCAGCGGCACCTGGGCCGGGCCCGGCGGCCCGAGCCGGACCAGCAGTCCCTCGACGTCTTGGCCCGAGCGGACGAGGGCGAGCGGCTTCTCGCCCGCCGCGAGCGGCGTGGTGCCGTCGGCGCGGTACAGCGGCGCGTGCAGCACGGCCTCGGCGGCGTCGGCGGCGCCGACGTGGCGGGCCAGCGCCTCGGCGGCGCGGTTGGCGGTGACCCCGCCGTCGGCGTCGAGGGTGACCACGGCGAAGTCGACGACGTCGAGGACCTCCGCGAGGGTGCGCTCCTGGGTGCGCGCCGAGTCGAGCGCGGAGCCGACGAGCCGGGTCTGGGACTCCAGCAGCCGCCGCTGTGAGCGGTTCCGCGCCGTCCAGCGCGATCCCGCCCACGAGGTCAGCGCGAACAGCAGGGCGAGGTTCAGCAGGGTGGTCACCGCGCTGGTCCACGGCTGGTCGCCCCTCAGGTCGCGCACGCCCGCCACGACGACGATCGCGACGAGCGCCGTGCCGAGCACGCACGCCCGGGGCAGCGCGGGGAGCTGGATCGACGCCCAGGCGACCGGCAGGACGGCGAGCACGGCGAACCCGGCACCGGGCGCGGCGTAGTAGAGCAGGCTGCACACGACCACGTCGAGCACCGCGATGAGCGTGGCCGCCACCACCGTCGACCCGGCCCGGTCGATGCCGAGGGACCCGAGCATGGCGGTCAGCAGGGCGGTCACGCCCGCGACCACGATGCCGGCGGTGAACGCCCCCTGGTGCACGGGCAGCGACGTCACGAGCGACGACACGACCGGCAGCGCGAGCCCGGTGAGGAACAGGAACTGCGCCGCGAACACCTCGCTCGGCACCACCGGGGTGCGGGTGCGGGGCACGCCGTCGCCGGAGGTCGCGGGGATCTCCCCGGGACCGCCCGGGGAAGTCGGCGTCCGCATGAGGCGACCCTAGCAATCCGGCACCGTCGGCGGTGGCCGATTTCACCGGCGGCGGAGGGCTCCTGTAGGCTGACGCAGTTGCCTCGGCGAGGGTCGGCAGGTCCGACCGTGATCGACAGGGCGCTCCCCGGAGTGTCGTGTCCGACCTGCTGGGGCGACGACCGGCCGAGTCCACGGCCGCCCCACCTCGTTCGCCCGCACCACACCTCCAGGAGTTCCCTCGTGGCCGAGATCACCATCCCCGCCGAGCCCCGCACCGAGTTCGGCAAGGGCGCTGCCCGCCGCATCCGTCGCGCCGACCAGGTTCCCGCCGTCCTCTACGGACACGGCACCGACCCCGTCCACGTGACGCTGCCGGGTCACGCGCTCATGCTCGCCCTGAAGAACAGCAACGCGCTGCTCTCGATCGAGGTCGGCTCCGAGTCGCACCTCGCCATCGCGAAGCAGGTCCAGCGCGACCCGCTGAAGGGCTTCATCGAGCACGCCGACCTCCTCATCGTCAAGCGCGGCGAGAAGGTCGTCGTCGACGTCGCCGTCCAGCTCGAGGGCGACGCGCAGCCCGACACGCTGGTCGTCCTCGAGAACGCCACGGTGTCGCTCGAGGTCGAGGCCACGCACATCCCGGAGGCCGTCGAGGTCTCGATCGAGGGTCTCGAGGTCGGCGCCCAGGTGCTCGCCTCCGACCTGTCGCTGCCCTCCGGCGCCGCGCTCGCGGTCGAGGAGGACCTGCTGGTCGTCAACGTCACCGCCGCGCCGACGGCCGCCGACGTCGAGGCCGAGCTGGAGGAGGCCGAGGCCGAGGCCGGCATCGAGCGCGACGAGCCCGAGGACGCCGAGGGTGCGAACGCCGAGGGCGAGTCCGAGGGCGACACCGAGTCGTGACCTGGCTGGTCGTGGGGCTCGGGAACCCGGGCCCCACGTACGCCGCCACCCGGCACAACGTCGGGTACATGGTCGCCGACGTGCTCGCGGAGCGCGTGGGCGGCCGTTTCAAGGCGCACGCCTCGGGCCGCGCCGAGGTGGTCGAGGGGCGGGTCGCCGGTGAGCGGGCCGTCCTCGGTCGGCCGCGCTCGTACATGAACGAGAGCGGCGGGCCCGTCTCGACGCTCATGAAGTACTTCGACGTCGACGCCGAGCACCTCGTGGTCGTCCACGACGAGCTCGACATCGACTTCGGCGCCCTGCGGCTCAAGCTCGGCGGAGGCGACAACGGCCACAACGGCCTCAAGTCCATCCGCCAGTCGATCGGCACCGGCGACTTCCACCGTGTGCGTGTCGGCATCGGCCGGCCCCCGGGACGCCAGAGCGTGCACGACTTCGTGCTGAAGCCCTACTCCTCGACCGAGCGCAAGGACCTCCCGGTGTACCTCGAGGAGGCTGCCGACGCGATCGAGAGCCTCGTCACCCGCGGACTATCCGAGACCCAGAGCGCGTTCAACCGGTAGATGGACCTCCACGCCCTCCTCTCGCCCCACCTGAACGGCCCCCTGGTCGAGGCGCTCGCCGAGCGTCCGCGCACCCTCTCCGTGCAGGGCCCCGCCTCGGTGCAGCCGTTCGTGACCCGAGCGCTGGCCGACACCTCCACGGTGCTCGCGGTCACCTCCACGGCACGTGAGGCCGACGAGCTCGCCGCCGACGTCGCCGTGCTCCTCGGGGAGGAGGCCGTCGCGGTCTACCCCGCCTGGGAGACGTTGCCCCACGAGCGGCTCTCGCCACGCTCGGACACGGTCGGCCGTCGGCTCGCCGTCCTGCGCCGTCTCGTGCACCCGGGGCCGGGCGCCCCGCCGGTCCGGGTGGTCGTCGCGCCGGTGCGATCGGTGCTGCAGCCGCAGGTCAAGGGCCTGGCCGACCTGCGGCCCGTCGAGCTGGTGGTCGGACAGCAGGCGCCGCTCGACGACGTCGTCCGCGACCTGGCCGCCGCTGCCTACGTGCGCGTCGACCTGGTGGAGCGGCGCGGCGAGTTCGCCGTGCGCGGCGGCATCGTCGACGTCTTCCCGCCGACCGACGCGCACCCGGTGCGGGTCGACTTCTGGGGCGACGAGGTCGAGGAGATCCGCTCGTTCTCGGTCGCGGACCAGCGCACGACCGATCCGGTCGAGCGGCTGTGGGCGCCCCCGTGCCGCGAGCTGCTGCTCACCGACGAGGTCCGCGAGCGAGCCCGGGTGCTCGCTGCCGCCCACCCGTCGCTCGCCGAGCTGTTCGGCAAGCTCGCCGAGGGTCACGCCGTCGAGGGCATGGAGTCGCTCTCGCCGATCCTGACGGATGAGATGGAGCTGCTGGTCGAGCTGCTCCCGGACGACGCCGTCGTCCTGGTCCACGAGCCCGAGAAGGTCAGGGCCCGCGCCGCCGACCTCAACGCGACGAACGAGGAGTTCCTGCAGGCCTCCTGGGCGGCAGCGGCGACCGGCGCCGAGGCGCCGATCGACCTCGGCTCCGCGGCATTCCGCGACCTCGACGACGTCCGCGACGTCGCACTCGCCGGCGGGTCGTCCTGGTGGAGCCTGTCGCCGTTCGGCCTCGACGACGAGGAGACCGTCGCGGCGACGGCCGAGGCGGCGCCGCTCTACCGCGGCGACACCGAGGCCGCGGTGGCCGACGTCCGCGCCTGGCTCGCCGACGGACGTCTCGTCGTGCTCGCGACGCCGGCGGCCGGGCAGGCCCAGCGCACGGTGGAGTGGCTGGCCGAGCACGACGTGCCGGCGACCCTCGTCGACGCCGCCGGAGACGCGGACGGAGACGCCGGGGGCGATGGTGGGCCGCCGGCGGTCGGCAGCGGCGTGGTCGCCGTCGTGGTGGCCGACCTGAGGCACGGCCTCGTGGCGCCCCGTGCCGTCCTCCTCACCCACGACGACCTCGTCGGCCAGCGCGCCGCCGAGCGTCCGGACCGGTCCAGCATGCCCACGCGCCGACGCAAGCAGGTCGACCCGCTCGAGCTCAAGGCCGGCGACCACGTCGTGCACGAGCAGCACGGGGTCGGGCGCTACGTCGAGCTCGTCAACCGCACCGTGCAGGGCGCGGCACGCGAGTACCTCGTCATCGAGTACGCGCCGAGCAAGCGCGGCCAGCCGGGCGACCGCCTGTTCGTCCCGATGGACCAGCTCGACCAGGTCAGCCGCTACGTGGGCGGCGAGAGCCCGAGCCTCGACAAGCTCGGCGGTGCCGACTGGACGGCGCGCAAGAACAAGGCGCGCAAGGCCGTCCGCCAGATCGCCGGCGAGCTCATCAAGCTGTACGCCGCCCGTCAGTCGACCAAGGGCCACGCCTTCGGTCCCGACACCCCGTGGCAGGCCGAGCTCGAGGACGCCTTCGCCTTCGTCGAGACGCCGGACCAGCTCGTGACGATCGACGAGGTCAAGCGCGACATGGAGCGCTCCGTGCCGATGGACCGTCTGGTCTGCGGCGACGTCGGCTACGGCAAGACCGAGATCGCCGTGCGGGCCGCCTTCAAGGCGATCCAGGACGGCAAGCAGGTCATCCTGCTCGTGCCCACGACCCTGCTCGTCCAGCAGCACTACGCGACCTTCGCCGAGCGGTTCGGGCAGTTCCCGGTGACCATCCGCCCGCTCTCGCGGTTCCAGACCGAGAAGGAGTCGCAGGAGACGCTCGCGGGTCTGGCCGACGGCAGCGTCGACCTCGTGGTCGGGACGCACCGGCTCCTGCAGCCCGGGGTCCAGATCAAGGACCTCGGTCTCGTGATCGTCGACGAGGAGCAGCGCTTCGGCGTCGAGCACAAGGAGGCGCTGAAGCACCTCCGCGCCGCGGTCGACGTGCTGGCGATGTCGGCGACGCCGATCCCGCGCACCCTCGAGATGGCGGTCACCGGCATCCGCGAGATGTCGACGATCGCCACGCCGCCGGAGGAGCGCCACCCCGTGCTGTCCTTCATCGGCGCCTACGACGACAAGCAGGTGGCGGCGGCGATCCGCCGCGAGCTGCTGCGCGAGGGGCAGGCGTTCTTCATCCACAACCGCGTCCAGTCGATCGACAAGGTGGTCAAGCGGCTGGGCGAGCTCGTCCCGGAGGCGCGTGTGGCCGCCGCGCACGGCCAGATGGGCGAGCAGGCGCTGGAGAAGGTCATGGTCGACTTCTGGGAGAAGCGCTACGACGTCCTCGTCTGCACGACGATCGTCGAGTCGGGCCTGGACGTGTCGAACGCGAACACGATGATCATCGAGCGGGCCGACACGCTCGGCCTCTCGCAGCTGCACCAGCTGCGCGGCCGGGTCGGGCGAGGTCGCGAGCGGGCCTACGCGTACTTCCTGTACCCGCCCGACAAGCCGCTCACCGAGACCGCCCACGACCGGCTTGCGACCATCGCGCAGCACTCGGAGCTGGGCGGCGGCATGCAGGTGGCGATGAAGGACCTCGAGATCCGCGGCGCGGGCAACCTGCTGGGCGGCGAGCAGTCGGGCCACATCGCCGACGTCGGCTTCGACCTGTACGTGCGGCTCGTCGGCGAGGCCGTCGCGGAGTTCCGCGGCGACGGGGGAGAGGACGGGCAGCCGGGCGGGCGCGAGGTCAAGCTCGAGCTCCCCGTGGAGGCGCACCTGCCGCACGACTACGTGCCGAGCGAGCGGCTGCGCCTGGAGATGTACAAGCGGCTCGCCGACGTCCGCTCCGACGCCGACGTGGAGGAGCTGCGCGCCGAGCTGGTCGACCGGTACGGCGAGCCGCCGGAGGTCACCGAGGTCCTGCTCGACGTCGCGCGCCTGCGCGTCGCGGTCCGCGCCGCGGGGCTGACGGAGGTGACGTCGGCCGGGTCCCAGATCCGCTTCGGCGGCGTCGACCTGCCGGAGTCGGCGCAGATGCGGCTGCGACGGGTCTACCCGAAGAGCCTGTACAAGCCGGCGACGCACGTCGCGCTGGTGCCCGCCCCCAGGACGGCGCCGGTCGGCGGGCGTCCGCTGCGCGGTCGCGAGCTGCTGCAGTGGGTGGCCACGGTCGTCGAGACGCTCACGGCCTGAGTCATGGACGACGGACGGCCCGGCACCTGGAGGTGCCGGGCCGTCCGTCGCCGTGGCGTCAGCGCGTGATGCGCAGCGCCGTGCGCGTGCCGTCCTTCGCCGGGTGGTTAGCGTCGCCGGAGTAGCGGATGAAGTACGTCCACGTGCCGGTCGAGCCCGCCGCCGGGATGCCGACGACCGCGCGGCCGTTCTTCAGCGTGACCGGTCGGCTGTAGCGCACCGTGCGGCCCTTCTTCAGGACCGCGCGCACCGTGCCGGTCGCCTGGGCGGGGCTGGCCGAGGTGACGACCACCGTCGCGCGACCGGTCTTGCGCTTCGTCGGACGCGTGGTCGACGGACGGCGCACCGTCGCCGCGTACCGGGTGACCTCGATGGTCTTCGTCGCACCCGTGGCGGCGGCGTGCGTCGTGTCGCCGGAGTAGTGGACGGTGGACGTCCAGCGCCCCAGGCGCGTCGCCTTCGGCACGGTCACCGTCGCCTTGCCGTCCTTCAGCGTCGCCCGCGGCCCGGTGAGCGTGGTGCTGCCGTTGACCAGGGTCGTGTGCACCGTCCCGGTCGGCACCGAGTCGTCGGGGCTCGCCACCGTGACGCGGGCGGAGCCCGTCGTCGTGCGGGTCGGCTTGACCTCCGACCCACGCGAGAGCGTGGGGGTGAGCGGCTCCGGCGCGGGGTCGACGAACGTGAGCGGCGTTGCGGTCTCGTACGACGCGACGGTCGCGCCGCCACCGGCGTAGGTGTAGATGCCGTAGGTGCCGGTGCGGTCCTTCAACCAGTCCTCGTTGACGGGGATGGTCGCGGTGAAGCTGCCGTCGGCGCGCAGCTCGGTGTAGTTCGGTGCGCTCGGGTCCTGCGCCGGGCTGCTGGCCGCGAAGGACGCCTGCGGGACGGCCCACTTGACCGCCGGGGCGGACGTGTCGCCGCTGTCGGCGTTGGCGCGCGACGACGACGGCGCGCCCTGCGAGGGACGCCAGACGTCGGCGTAGCGACCGAAGGCGACGTACACGCCGGACTTCTGGCCGGCGAACGGAGGACGGGTGCCCGTGGCGAGGGACGGGTCGAAGCCGCGGCCCTCGACGGTCACGGACGTCGTGGCGCCCCGGGTGACCTCGGTGTCCGAGACGGTGACCGTCGGGGTCTGCGCGAACGTCACGTCGAAGGGGAGCTGCGGCTTGTTGTCCTGCTTGCCGGCGCAGCCGGTGGAGTAGAAGTGGGCGAGGACGGACGCGCCCGCCTCGTGGGTCGCGAGGGCGTCGAGGAAGTCCGTCGGCCACGCTCCCCACCAGCCGGTGGCGCCGTCCTGCGCCGAGCACGTGCGCGTCTGGGCGGTCGCGCCGGACGGGGCGTCCCACGTGACGCCCTGGTAGTCGGGCGTCACCCGGTACCCGGTGGACGACTGGGCGCTCAGGGAGCCGGCGTCGAACGTCGCGACGGTGAGTCGGCCGAAGTCCTTCGCGGGGAAGGGCTCCCCGGTCATGGACTGCCCCGCCCCGATGGTGAACCGCATGGTCAGCGAGCCGGATCCGTCGGGCTCCACGTCGAGCTGCGGGTCGGCGTAGATCTCGTCGGGCGCGCCGTACTGCGCGGGGTAGGCGTTGACGGTGTAGCTGCCGCTCCAGCTCAGCTCCGCGGCGCCCGTGCTGCGGTCGACCGTGCCGTCGCCGCCGGTGAACTGCACGACGTTCGGGGCCTTGCCCGCCTTCGACGTCGGGAACGACGTGGTCGGGACCGGGTCGACGCGGTAGACCTGCTGCGGCGAGGTGTTCGGCACGGTGCTGACGTCACCGGCGAGGTAGCGCGCGTCGCCGGTCGGGTCCTTGAACGTCCAGGGGCCGAAGATGCCGTCCTGCGCGTAGCCGCTGAGGCCCCACGTGAAGGTGGCCTCGCTGACGGTGTCCGACGCGGCGGACGCGGTCGGCGCCGCTCCTGCCGACGGCGTGACGACCGCGAGGGTCGCCGCCGCCAGGGCGCCGGCGCCGAGGAGCGACACGAGTCGCGTCCTGCGGCGGGTGGGGGTGCTGGACATGGTGTTCCTTTCGGAGGTGGTCAGCCCCGCGTGGGGGCTGCTTCGGGGGAGGGGCGGGACGTGCGGGTGGCCACGACGCTGCCGGCGACGACGAGCGCGGCGAGACCCAGCAGCGCGGCGGTGAGCCACCACCAGAGCGCGTCCCTCGCGCTCTCGGTCGCGGCAGGGGGCAGGGGCAGCAGGGTGGAGACGGGCCGGGTCTGGACCAGCTCGCCGCTCGCCGACCTCGGGACCGCGGCGGCCGGCGGGGCGACGTCGGCGGCCGGCGCGCCGGCGGCCGACTGCCGTGCCTGCTGCCCGGGGGACGACGCCGCGGGGGAGGGCGACGGGGCCGGTGGCGGCAGGACGACCTCGTTCTCGACCGGGTCGAGCGGAGCCGGACCGGGCGCCGGTGGCGGCGTCACGTCGGCCCCGGCCCAGGAGATCGTCATCGGCGACGCCTTCTTGTAGGGGTCGGCCGAGCCGCCGCTGCTGTACCAGTAGGCGGCGGTGCCGGTCTTGCGCTGGAAGTCGACGAAGGACTGCGGGAAGGACCCGTACGGTCGCACCTGCGGCACGCCGGTGACCTGCACGCCGTCGTAGGCGGGGGTGGCGGTGAACCCGCCCGCCTCCTCCTGTGCCGACCCGAGGTCGACGGTGCCGAGGTCGGCGACGACGACGCGCTCGGGCGCGACCGGTCCCCACGCCGTGAGGTCCTCCATGGACGAGGCGAAGCCGCCCAGCTCGGCCGTGACCCGGCCGACGCCGTCCTCGACCACGAGCTCGGGGTCGCTGAGGTAGAAGAACGCCATGCCGGAGTAGTAGACGACGCTCGCGTCGCCGTCCCAGGTGATCGTCGCGTCCCCGGCGGCGGGGTCGATGGTGCCCCGTCCTCCCGAGAAGACGAGCTGGTGCCCGGAGAACCGGCCCCCGCCGATGGCCGCGCCGGTCGCGTCGGTCCGCAGGCCCGCCCACGTGGCGGGTCGGTAGGCCGACCCGTCCCACTTCTCGACGGCGACGTCACCCGTGCGTGCCGACCAGCCCGAGGCGGGCATGATCGTGCCGCCCCGGCCGGGGTCCGGCACCTTGCCGGCCGACAGGAAGTTGATCGTGCCGGGTGCGAAGGCGCGGTTGTTGGACTCGTCGTTCAGGCCCCAGCGCAGGACGGCGTCGTCGACGTCGCGCGGTCCGGTGGCCTCCTGGGCCATCGGGTCGGGGTCGCCCGTGCCGACCTGGTCGGCGAGCGCCGCCCCCGGGAGGAGCGCCAGCCCGAGGGCGAGGCACGAGCAGAGCAGGTCACGCCAGGGCCGCAGCACGACGGGCCTCCTTCCGGCGGGAGGTGACCAGCCGTCGGACGGCGAACAGCACGGCACCGAGCAGCAGGAGGAGGGCCAGGCCCGCGGCGGCCACGGGCAGCCAGGACGGCACGCCACCGCCTGAGGACTCGGTGGCGCCGGCCGCTGGGGGCGGGGCGGCGACGGGGAAGGAGACGCTCGGGGTCGCGCTGCCGCCGCTGAGCCGCAGCTCGTGGGTGCCGACGCCGACGTCGGCGGGCAGCTGCAGGGCACCGGCCAGCTGGCCGCCGGTGCCCGCGGTCAGCGGACCGACGGCGGCCACGCCGTCGTCGAGGGTGGCCGTCACCTGCTCGCCGGGGCGCAGGCCCGTGGCGCTGAAGGAGAGCACGCGGCCGGCCACGGCCGTCTCCCGGTCGACGGCGAGCACCGGCTTCGTCCGCCGCGTGGTGGCCCTGTCCGTGGCGCCCTCGGCCTCCTGGGCCTCGCCGGACGGGGTGTCGCCGCCTGTCGTCGCGGCGGCGCCACCGTCGGACGACGAGCGCGACGACGCCGCGGCCCCTCCGCGCGCCGCGGCGGTCAGGTCGGCCACCGACACCGGGGTGAAGGTCTCGTTGCGGGCGTTCTTCACGCCGTGTGCCCCGATCGTGATGATGCCGCACCGGGTCCGGCGGCAGTCGACCGTCGTGACCTTGTTGCTGCGGTCGCGCGCCTTGAACACCGCGCCCGGGACGACGATCCTGGTCGACCACGAGCCGTCGGCCGCCAGGGTCCCGCCGTTCGCGGCGGAGGCGGTGTCGCTGCCGGGGAAGGCGACGAACTTCTGGAAGCCCTGGTTGTCCTTGGTCTCGCTGTCCGGCACGTACAGGAGGTTGCGTCCGGTCTGGCCGCCCTGCGACGGCCGCCAGGTCCCGGAGACCGTGCCGAAGAAGACGTAGATGCCGCCGTGACCGTTCTTGATCGACTGGAAGCCCTGCCCGCGCAGCGTCAGGGTGGTGGCGTAGGTCGGGTCGACCACGGCCGTTCCCTGCGCGTTGCTGACGGCGACGCGGGACTCGGCCGCGGCGGGCGGGGCGGTGGTCACGGCGGCGAGCCCGGCCAGTGCGAGCGCGAGGGTGACGAGGGCGGCGGCCGCGCGCCGGGGGAGCGCGTCGGGTGCGGGGGACGGTCCGGTCAGCACAGGGCCTCCTGGGGGTGTCGGTGGGGCAGGACGAGCAGTCGACCGTCGAGGTCGACGACCTCGAGCGGGTGCTCGTACACGGTGGACAGCAGGTCGGCGGTGAGGACGGCGCGCGGCGCCCCGACGGCCCGGACGCGACCGTCGGCGAGCACGCACACCCGGTCGGCGTGCGCGGCGGCGAGGGTCAGGTCGTGCAGCACGGCCACGACCGCGTGCCCCGCGGCGGCCAGCTCGCGGGCCTGGGCCATGACCAGCTCGACGTGCCGGACGTCGAGTGCCGCGGTGGGCTCGTCGAGCAGGACGAGGGCGGTCTCCTGGGCGAGGACGCGGGCCAGGGACGTGCGGGCCCGCTCCCCACCGGACAGCGTGGGATAGACGCGCTCGGCGAGGTGCGTGACGTCGCTGCGACGCAGCGCCTCGGCGACGACGAGGTCGTCGCGGTCCTCCTCGGGTCGCCCGGCCCACGCCGCCCGGCCCATGCGGACGACGTCGACGACCCGGAAGCCGAACGCGAGCCGGTTCTCCTGCGGCAGCACGGCACGTCGGCGTGCCAGCTCGCCGGCACGCAGCGACGCGACCCGGCGGCCGTCGAGCGTCACCGTGCCGCGCTGCGGCACCTGGTCGCCGGACAGGACGCCCAGGAGCGTGGACTTGCCGGCGCCGTTCGGGCCGACGAGCACGAGGAGCTCGCCGAGGCGCACCTCGAGGTCGACGTCGTGGAGCACCGGCGCACCGCCCAGCTCCACGCCGAGCCCGGAGGCGACCAGGGGGGCGTTCACGCCCAGCCCCCGGCGGTCCGGCGCGTGCGGCGCAGCAGCCAGAAGAAGAAGGGGCCCCCGACCAGGGAGGTCAGCATGCCGATCGGCAGGTCGGCGTAGGCGACGGCGGTGCGGGCGAACAGGTCGGCCCACAGCAGCAGCAGCGCGCCTCCGAGCGCGCTGGCGGGCACGAGCACCCGGTGGCCCGGTCCGACGACCATCCGGACCAGGTGGGGCACGACCAGGCCGACGAAGGCGATGATGCCGGCGAAGGAGACGGCTGCCGCCGTGAGCAGCGCGACGAGCACGATCGCCGCCACGCGCACGCGCTCGACGTCCACGCCGACGTGGCGAGCCGCGCGGTCGCCGAGGGCCAGCACGTCGAGCCGGCGGGAGAGGGCCAGCGCGCCGGCCAGACCGATGCCCACGCAGGGGGCCACCACGGCGACGTGGGCCCAGCGGGTGCCGTTGAGGCTGCCGAGCTGCCAGAACACGATCTCCTCGCGCGCCGCCGTGTCGCCGAGGAAGAGCATGAGGGCCAGGCCGGCGCTGCACACCGCGTTCACGGCGATGCCCGTGAGCACGAGGGTGACCACCTCGGTGCGTCCGTCGGCCCGCGACAGGGCGTAGACCGCGAGGGTGGTGACGAGACCGCCCGCGAACGCGAACGCCGGCACGGTCCACGCGCCGAGCAGGGTCACCTGGAAGACGATCACGAAGGCGGCGGCGAGGGCGGCGCCCACCGACACCCCGACCACCCCGGGCTCCGCGAGCGGGTTGCCGAACACGCCCTGCATCAGGGCCCCCGCGGTCGCCAGCGCCGCTCCGACGAGCACCGCGAGCGCGACCCGCGGGAAGCGGACCTGCCAGAGGGTGTTGTCGCCCTGCGGATGCGTCGGCAGCGGGAGGACGTCGACGCCCAGCCGGTGCAGCACCGACCCGAGCACCTGGTCCGCCGGCACGTCGAGCTGGCCCTGCCCGGCCGAGACCAGCGTCGACACCACCACGCCCACGCCGAGCGCGGCGAGCAGCAGCCCGGCACGACCCCGGCGCACCGGAGGCAGGGCCGGCGGGGGGACGTCACCGGTCGGCACCGCCTCCGGGAGACGGTGCCGACCGGCGACGGCCGTCATCGACGCTCCCCGGCGGAGGGGGCGGCGGAGCCCGGCGCGTAGACGGCGACGGCGAGCGCCTCCAGCACGGCGGCGGTCCGGGGGCCGTAGCCGAGGATCTGCGCGTCGGACATGTCGACGATCCGGCGCTTCTGGCCGGCGGGCGTCTGCGCCAGCGCCGGCAGTCGCTCCAGCAGGCCGTCGACGCCATCGACCGACTCCAGGCCCTTGGTCATCATGAGGACGATGTCGGGCTGGGCGTCGATGATGCCCTCGTCGGTCACGGGTTTCATGCCGTTCCACCCGATCTCGCCGGCCACGTCGTACCCGCCCAGCGCCGTGATCAGGGTGTCGGCGCCGGAGCCCTCACCGAACATGTAGTAGACGCCGGCCTGGCCGCGGACGTACAGGAAGACCATGCGGGGCTTGTCCTGGACCCGCCGAGGGGCCACGGCGGCGATCTCGGCCAGGGTCGAGCGGGTCTGCTTCTCCAGGCGGTCCGCGAGCCGGCGCCCCTCGTCGGGGACGCCGAGCGCCCGGGCCACCTCCTGCGTGAGGCTGCCGACGTTGTCGACGCTGCGGGTGCTGTCGACCACGACCACGGGGATGCCCGCGTCGCGCATCTGCAGCACGACGTCCCACGGGCCGAGCGAGGTGTCGGTGATGATCAGCGTGGGGTCGAGCTCCAGGATCGCCTCGGCGTTGAGGTCGTGGCCGTTGCTGGTGACGAGCGGCAGGCCCTTGGCCTCGTCGAACTGGGTCGAGATGTCGCGTCCGACGAGCGAGTCACCGAGTCCGAGCTCGTAGACCGTGCGCGAGAGCGTGCCGTAGATGTCGAGGGCGAGCACGCGGCTCGTGTCGGTGACCGTCACGCGGGTGCCCTGGGAGTCGGTCAGCGTGACCGGCAGGGTCTGGGTGGGGGAGTCGGCCACGGGGTCGACGGGCTCGTCGGGCAGCCCCGCGTGCACCGCGCCCTCCCACGAGCGCGGGTCGTCGAGCACCTTCGCCTCGCTGAGCGGCGGCGTCGCGACGTCGCCGCCCGCCTCCGTGTGCCCGCCCGGTCGGAGCCCGCACGAGGACAGCAGCAGCGCGGCGACGGCGAGCAGGACGAGGCGACCCCGCGCCCTGCGCAGCGGGGACGTCAGCGGGGTCGCGGCCGACTCCGCGATCGGTGGGGGCAGGGGCACCGGGGGCACACCTCTCGATCGCGCCCACCTCGCGACGACGCAGAAGGGAAGGCTTGGCTTACTCAGGGTTGCCTCAGCATAGTAAGGCTCACCTCAGTTACGCCAGGGGGGTCGGGCACCTCCCTGGCGAGCCGCGCCCGGCTGCCGTGCGGAGCCTCCGCGGTGAGAGGATGGCGAGGTGACGCACGTGGTGATCATCGGTGGCGGACCTGGCGGCTACGAGGCGGCTCTCGTCGCCGCGCGACTCGGGGCGCAGGTCACCGTGGTGGAGCGTGACGGCCTCGGCGGCTCGACCGTCCTCACCGACTGCGTCCCCAGCAAGACCCTCATCGCGACGTCCGACCTCCTCACCGAGGTCGAGTCGTCCGCGGAGCTCGGCGTGGAGGTGCCTCGCGACGTCCGGGCCGACCTCGCCGCGGTGAACGACCGGGTGCTGCGGCTCGCGCTGGCCCAGTCGGCGGACATCGCCGGACGGCTCGACCGCGAGGGCATCGAGGTCGTCCGCGGCACGGCCCGCCTGCGCTCGGCCCGTGAGGTCGAGGTCGTCGAGGCGGGTGCCTCGGACCAGGACACGACGGGCCCCAGCCGGGTCGTCGAGGCCGACGCGGTCATCCTCGCGACGGGCGCCCACCCGCGGGTCAGCCCCGACGCGCGGCCCGACGGCGAGCGCATCCTCACCTGGGAGCAGGTCTACGCCCTCCGCGAGATCCCCGAGCACATGATCGTCGTCGGCTCCGGCGTCACGGGCGCCGAGTTCGCGAGCGCCTACAACGGCCTCGACGCGCACGTCACGCTCGTGTCCAGCCGCGACCGCGTCCTCCCGGGCGAGGACGAGGACGCCGCCGAGCTCATCGAGGACGTCTTCCGCGAGCGCGGCATGACGGTCATGGGCCAGTCGCGCATGGCCTCGGTGCGTCGCGAGGGCGACCAGGTGGTCGTCACGCTGACCGACGGCCGCGAGGTCGTCGGGTCGCACTGCCTGCTCGCGCTCGGCTCCATCCCGAACACCGCCGACCTCGGCCTGGAGGACGTCGGCGTCGCGCTCGACGACGCCGGCTTCGTGCGCGTCGACCGCGTCTCGCGCACCAGCGTCCCGGGTGTCTACGCCGCCGGCGACTGCACCGGCGTGCTCATGCTGGCCTCGGTCGCGGCCCAGCAGGGCCGGATCGCCGTGGCCCACCTGCTCGGCGACGCCGTGCACCCGCTCGACCTGCAGAAGGTCTCGAGCAACATCTTCACCTCGCCGGAGATCGCCACGGTGGGCCTCTCGCAGCGGGCGATCGACGAGGCCGGGCTGCACGTCGACGTCGTCATGCTCCCGCTCGCGACGAACGCCCGCGCCAAGATGCAGGGCGTCAAGCACGGCTTCGTGAAGCTGTTCTCGCGTCGGGGGATGGGTGTGGTCGTGGGCGGCGTCGTCGTCGGGCCGAGGGCGAGCGAGCTCATCCACGCCGTCTCCCTCGCCGTGTCCGCCTCGTTGACCGTCGACCAGGTCGCCGACGCGTTCACGGTCTACCCGTCGATGTCGGGGTCCGTGGCCGAGGCCGCACGGAGCCTGCACCCCCGCTGACCTGCGGAAATGACATTCGTGTAGTTCGTCGACTCCGGTGGATATCGCGCCGGATGTGTGATGCAGTAGCCCAGCACCATCGTCACATCCGCCCCATGAGTCACAGGATCGGACTTCCCCACATGCGCTTCTGGACCCTGGTCCGGCGAGCCTTCCCGTTCGCCGTCGTCACCGCCGTCGCGGTGGCCGCCCTCGTCGCCACGCCCGACACCGCCCCGACCCAGACGTCGCAGGCGGCGGCTCCGCGACCGGCCACGCTGCACGAGCTCGACGTCCCGGCGACGCCGGCCCCCGACGTCCCCGCGGCCTCCGCAGCCCCCGCGGCGACGCCGTCGCCCAGCCCCTCCGCGCAGGAGCGCAGCGAGGTCCGCCAGCAGGCCGTCCCGCCGGCGACGACCGCACCCGAGAAGACTGCGCCCGAGAAGACTGCGCCCGAGAAGACCGGGACCGACGAGGTCGCCACCCTGCCGCGCACGACCGTGCGCCCGTTCTCGATGGTCGGCGTCACCTGGGCGCGCGGCGGCGAGGACTTCGACGTCAAGGTCGCGCTGCGCAAGGACGGGCGGTGGAGCACGTTCCAGACGCTCGACACCGACCGCGACGCCGAGGCCGACGCCGGCCCCGAGGTGGGCCGCGCCGGGACGGACCCGCTGTGGGTCGGCTCCGCCGACGGCGTCGCCGTGCGCGTCACGTCGCCCAGCGGCCAGCGTCCGGCGGACCTGAAGGTCGCCACCATCGACCCGGGCCGCGGCAGCGACGTCGCCCCGGCCGCCGCGACCGTCGGGCAGCCGAAGATCATCTCGCGCTCCTCGTGGGGCGCGAAGGGCCCGACGAAGGGCAACGAGTGCTCCGCGCCGGTGTACGGCGCGTCGACGCTGGGTGCGGTCATCCACCACACCGCAGGCTCGAACGACTACACGAAGGCCCAGTCGGCCGGCATCGTCCGGGCGACGCAGGCGTACCACACGGGCGCTCGCGGCTGGTGCGACATCGGCTACAACTTCCTGGTCGACAAGTACGGCCAGATCTTCGAGGGACGTCGCGGCGGCATCGCCAAGCAGGTCCGCGCGGCCCACTCCGGCAACGGTCCGGTCAACGAGCGCACCGTGGGCATCTCGATGATGGGCACCTACTCCAAGGTCGCGCCGACGGCCGCCACCAAGAAGGCCGTCGCCGACCTCGTCGCGTGGCGCTTCTCGCTGGCCAAGCTGAAGGCCACGGGCACCTACTCGCTGGGCGGCCTGCGGCTGAACCGCATCGTCGGCCACCGCGACGTCCTGTCCACCGAGTGCCCCGGCGCCGTCGCCTACGCGTGGGTGACGTCGTCCGGCTCCAGCGGTCTGCGCCAGGAGGTGGCCCGACGTCTCGCCGGGTCGTCGACGCCGACCACGCCGACGCCGCCGACCAGCACGCCGACCTCGGGCAAGGACATCAAGTCCCTCGCCGCCGCGATCGGCAGCGAGAAGCTCGGCAAGCTCGTCAAGAAGGAGTGGGGCAACTCCGTCCAGCGTCGGGCGATCTACCAGAACATGGACCTGCTCTGGACGAAGGCCGCCGGGGCGTTCTCGGTGACCAGCGTCGTGCGCCGCGAGTGGCACCGCACGGGCGAGCAGGGCGGCCGCCTCGGCTTCCCGGTCAGCAGCCGCAGCAGCACCGGTGACGCGAACGTCAAGTACCAGCGGTTCCAGAAGGGCAGCGTCTACATCGTCGGCACCGGCTCGGCGACGAAGGCCTACGCCATCTACGGTCCGATGTTCGAGTCCTACAAGTCCGTGAAGGGCGCCTCGGGCCCGCTCGGCGCGCCGACCTCGACCGTGCGTCGCGACCGCACCGGCTACCAGCGGGTGACGTTCGCGAAGGGCTACATGGAGTACTCGGAGGGCTCGCGCACCGTCAGCACCTGGTACAAGAACGGCTCGAGCCCGGACCAGCTGACCGTGCCGAAGGACCGCTCGGTCGTCATCAACGGTCGCGGCTTCGGCCACGGGATCGGCATGAGCCAGTACGGCGCGCAGGGCGCGGCGCGCAGCGGCAAGACGTTCAAGCAGATCCTCGCGTCCTACTACCCGGGCACCTCGCTCGCGCAGCGCAGCGGCTCGATCCGCGTGCTGATGGGTGACGCCACGTCGTCGACGGTGACGGTCCGGGCGCGGTCGGGCCTGGTCTTCCGCACGCTGGCCTCCAGCAGCGGCACCACGCTGCCGACGTCGTCGTCGGGCACGCCGATCACCAACTGGCGCATCCGCGTCAGCACGGCCGACGCGACGAAGTCGGTGCTGGAGTACCGGGCAGGGTCGCGCTGGCGAGTCTTCCGCGACCGGATCTGGCGCGGCTCCGCCCAGTTCCAGGCGCCGTCGCTCGGGCTCGTCCTGCCGAACGGCTCGGTGCGCGAGTACCGCACGGCGATCCGGTCGGCGCTGCCCGCGTCGGGTGCGAAGGACCGCAAGACGGTCAACGTGCTGTCGCTGGACGACTACACGCGCGGCGTCGTCGCCTCGGAGATGCCGTCGAGCTGGCAGCAGGAGGCGCTCAAGGCGCAGGCCGTGGCGGCGCGGACGTACGCGGTGCGCACGTTGATGCCGTCGCGCTACTACGACGTGTGCGACACGACCTCGTGCCAGGTGTTCAAGGGCCTGAGCGGGGAGACCGCGAACACCGACAAGGCCGTCGCTGCGACGCGCGGCTCGATCCTCACCTACCAGGGCAAGCCGGCCCTGACGCAGTACTCGTCGTCCTCGGGCGGGGCGTCGGCACCCGGCAGCGCGCCGTACCTCAAGGCGCACCTCGACCCGTGGGACGGCTGGTCGGGCAACGCCAACCGGTCGTGGCGCGTCGTGGTGAAGGCCGCGAGCATCGAGCGGGCGTTCCCGAAGGTCGGCACGCTGCGCAGCCTGACCGTCACGCAGCGTGACGGCACGGGCGACTGGAAGGGTCGGGTCGTCTCGATCCGCCTGACGGGCTCGAAGGGCACGCAGACGGTCTCCGGACCCGACCTGCGCTTCGCGCTCGGCCTGAAGTCGCACTACTTCCGCCTCGGCTGAGCCCGGCGCTCCTGCCGTCGTCGCCTGCGGGCGGCGACGGCGGGGCACCGGTTCCGGGACGTCCGAGGGAGTCGGCGATACTGCTCGACATGCTGTCGATCCTCCGGTCCCTCGGCTTCGCGGCCCTGGCGAACGTCGCGTCCCTCGGGCTCGCCGCCGCCGTCCTCGACGGGTTCTCCGTCCGGCTCGGCGGGCTGCTCGTGGCGGTCCTCGTCTTCACGGTCCTGGCCGTGGCGCTGCGTCGCGCGACCGCCACGCTCGCGCCGCGGCTCGCGCGTCCGTCGGCCGTGCTCGGCGGCCTCGTGCTCACGGCGGTGGCCCTGGTCCTCACCGACGCCCTGGTGCCCGGTGACGGCTTCGACCTGCACGGTCCGGTGGCCTGGGTCGTGACGGTGCTGCTCGTGTGGGCCGCCGGCGTGGCGTACGGCGAGGTGGACACCCAGGCGCCCGCCGAGGTGCCGCCCGTCGCCCCCTGACCGTCGAACCAGCACAGCACAGCACGACGCCGGTGGCCCGCCCCGAGGGGTGGACCACCGGCGTCGGTGGTGGTGCAGGACTGCTCGGCGGCGGTGCTACTCGGCCGCGGGGGCGTCGGCGATGGTCGCGACGACCTCGCCGGCGCCGATGGTGGCGCCGATCTCGGCGGAGAGCCCGGTGACGGTGCCCGCCTTGTGCGCGGTGATGGGCTGCTCCATCTTCATGGCCTCGATGACGAGGACGGTGTCGCCCGCGGCGACCTCCTGGCCCTCCTCGACGGAGACCTTGACGACGGTGCCCTGCATGGGCGAGGTGAGCGAGTCGCCGGAGGCAGCGGCGCCGGCGGCCTTGCCGCCCTTGCGCTTCGGCTTCTTGGCGCCGCCCGCGGCACCGGAGGCGGCGACGGCGCCCAGGCCGCCGGGCAGGACGACCTCGACCCGCTTGCCGGCGACCTCGACGACGACGCGCTCGCGCTCGCCGGGCTCGTCGGTCTCCGTCGGGCCGCTGTAGGGCTCGAGCTGGTTGTCGTAGTCGGTCTCGATCCACGTCGTGTAGACGTCGAACGAGCCCTCGCCGTCCGCGGTCGGGAAGGCGTTGTAGGCGGGGTTGTCGAGCACGTCACGGTGGAACGGGATGACGGTCGGCATGCCCTCGACGACGAACTCGTCGAGCGCGCGGCGCGAGCGCTCGATGGCCTGCTCGCGGGTGCGGCCGGTGACGATCAGCTTGGCGACGAGGGAGTCGAAGGCTCCGGGGACGGTCTGGCCCTCCTCGTAGCCGCCGTCGAGGCGGACGCCGGGGCCCGACGGGGGCGCCCACGTCGTGAGCGTGCCGGGGGCGGGCAGGAAGCCGCGGCCGCCGTCCTCGGCGTTGATGCGGAACTCGATGGAGTGGCCGATGATCTCGGGGTCGCCGTAGCCGAGCTCCTCGCCGGCGGCGATGCGGAACATCTCGCGCACGAGGTCGATGCCGGTGACCTCCTCGGAGACGCAGTGCTCGACCTGGAGGCGGGTGTTGACCTCGAGGAAGCTGATGGTTCCGTCGCGGGCGACGAGGAACTCGCAGGTGCCGGCGCCGTAGTAGCCGGCCTCCTTGAGGATGGCCTTGGAGGAGTCGTACAGACGCTTGAGCTGGTCGTCGGTCAGGAACGGCGCGGGCGCCTCCTCGACGAGCTTCTGGTGGCGGCGCTGGAGCGAGCAGTCGCGCGTGGAGACGACGACGACGTTGCCGTGCTGGTCGGCGATGCACTGGGTCTCGACGTGGCGGGGCTTGTCGAGGAACTTCTCGACGAGACACTCGCCGCGGCCGAAGGCGGCGACCGCCTCGCGCGTGGCCGACTCGAAGAGCTCGGGGATCTCCTCGATCGTGCGGGCGACCTTCAGGCCGCGTCCGCCGCCGCCGAAGACGGCCTTGATCGCGACGGGCAGGCCGTGCTCCTCGGCGAAGGCGACGATCTCGTCGGCGTCCTTCGCGGGCTCCTTGGTGCCGGGCGCGAGCGGCGCGTTGGCGCGCTCGGCGATCTGCTTGGCCTTGGCCTTGTCGCCGAGGGCGTCGATGGCCGAGGGCGGCGGGCCGATCCAGACGAGGTCGGCGTCGATGACCGCCTGGGCGAAGTCGGCGTTCTCGGCGAGGAAGCCGTAGCCGGGGTGCACGCTGTCGGCGCCTGAGCGCTTCGCGACGGCGATGATCTTCTCGATGGAGAGGTAGGAGTCGCCCGGGGTCGCGCCGTCGAGCGAGTAGGCCTCGTCGGCCATGCGCACGAAGATCGCGTCGCGGTCGGGCTCGGCGTAGACGGCGACGCTGCCGATGCCGGCGTCCTTGCAGGCTCGGATGACGCGGACCGCGATCTCGCCACGGTTGGCGATCAGGACCTTCTGCAGGGGCTTGCTCACGAACACTCTCCTCGGGATGGACAGGCTGGGCGGGGGGCCGCACCGCGTGCTGAGTCTAGGGGGAGCGCGCGGTCGCGGCCGGATGAGGTACGTCACGCCGGGGGCGTGGTGTCCCCTCCGCACAGGTTAACGACCGTTAACCGACGGTGCTAGGCTCGCGCCATGGTCGCCGCATCGATGACAGGTCTCTCCCGCGAGCACGAGGACTTCCGACGCACCGTGCGGGAGTTCGCGGAGGCCGAGATCGCACCGCACGTGGCGCAGTGGGACCGCGACCACCACTTCCCGGTCGACGTCGTGCGCGCGATGGGCGACATCGGGCTGTTCGGCCTCACGGCGCCGGAGGCCGTCGGCGGCGCCGACGGCGACTTCACGAGCCTGTGCGTCGCGATCGAGGAGCTGGGCCGAGTCGACCAGTCCATGGGCATCACGCTGCAGGCGGGGGTCGGTCTCGGCATCAACCCGATCGTCGCCTACGGCACGCCGGAGCAGCAGGAGCGCTGGCTGCCCGACCTGGTGGCCGGGCGCACGCTCGCCGGCTTCGGGCTCACCGAGCCCGGCGCGGGGTCCGACGCCGGCGCCACCCGAACGCGGGCCGTGCTCGACGGCGACACCTGGGTGGTCGACGGCGCGAAGCAGTTCATCACGAACTCCGGCAACGAGCTGACGTCGGTCGTCACGGTGACCGCACGCACGGGCGAGCGCGCCGACGGGCGCCCCGAGATCTCGGCGATCATGCTCCCGGCCGGGACGCCGGGATTCGTCGCCGAGCCGGCCTACGACAAGCTCGGCTGGCACATCTCCGACACCCACCCGCTGACGTTCACGGGGGCGCGGGTGCCCGCCGACCACCTGCTGGGGGAGCGCGGACGGGGCTACGCGCAGTTCCTGGCGACCCTCGATGACGGACGCATCGCGATCTCCGCGCTGTCGGTGGGCTGCCTGCAGGCCTGCCTGGATCTCTGCGTGCAGTACGCGGGCGAGCGGCAGACCTTCGGCGTCCCGATCGGGGCGAAGCAGGGCGTCGCGTTCCAGGTGGCGGACCTCGCCGTGCTGCTGGAGGGTGCGCGCGCCCTCACCTACCGGGCGGCCGGGCTGAAGGACGCCGGCGCGCCGTACGCCGTCGTCAAGCAGGCCGCGTCGGTGGCGAAGCTGTACTCGACGGAGGCGGCGGTCACCGGCACCCGGATCGCCACCCAGGTCTTCGGCGGGTACGGCTTCATGGAGGAGTACCCGGTGGCGCGCTTCTACCGCGACGCGAAGATCCTCGAGATCGGCGAGGGCACGAGCGAGGTGCAGCGCATGCTGATCGCCCGCGGCCTGGGCCTGCCCGTCGAGTGACGGCCGTGGCGCGGCAGCGTCAGAGGGTGACCAGGGCGCGGCAGGGCAGCGGCACGTGCCGCACCTGGTCGCCGAAGTCGACCTGGGCCGAGCGGGTGCCCTGGAGGCTGACGATGCGTCCGAGGCCCCAGGTGTCGTGGCTGACGCGCGCGTCGACCTCGTAGACCTCGTCCGGCACCTCGGCCGGACGCTGGAACGGGCTGGACGCGTGGTGGCGGCGCGAGGTGGGCATCACCCATGGTCCCACGTGCCGGGCCCGTCGAGGACCGGATCGCGTGACCTGGTCAGTCGAGGGGTCGGTTCCAGAGGTCGGTCCAGACGACGTCGAGGTCGGCGACGAGGTCGCGCAGCAGCGGCAGGCTGATCCCGACCACGCAGTGGTGGTCGCCCTCGATGCCGCGCACGAAGGCGCCGCCGAGGCCGTCGATCGTGAAGGCGCCCGCCACGTGCAGCGGCTCGCCGGTGGCCACGTAGGCGTCGATCTCGATGTCGCTGACGTCGGCGAAGTGCACGACGGTCGACGCGCTGTCGACGACCTCGCGCCCGCCCCGGCGCACGCAGTGGCCGGTGTGCAGCACCCCGGACCGTCCGCGCAGGCGCCGCCAGCGGGCGCGCGCGGTGTCGGCGTCGCCCGGCTTGCCCAGGATCTCGCCCTCGAACGCGAGCACGGAGTCGCAGCCCACGACGAGCGCGTCGGGGTCGTCGACGCCGGACGCGACGGCGCGGCACTTCAGCTGCGCGAGGGCGGCCGCCAGGTTGGCGGCGTCGTGGGTCGTCACCTGCGACTCGTCGACCCCGGAGACCACCACCTCCGGCTCGATGCCCGCCGCCCGCAGCGTCGCGAGCCGGGCGGGGGACTGGGAGGCCAGGACCATGCGCACCATGCGCCCATCGTGGCAGGCCCGACGCCCGCCCCCCATCGGTGGATGTGCAACATCAGCGCCGGTACGGGGCGGCATCGGTGGCTGGAGAACGTCTGCGGCCGTCCTGCGGTTGCTGGTCCACCGATGGTGGGGGTGGGAGTGGGGATGGGGCGCGGGTCAGACGGGGGGAGGGGAGCCGTGCGTCACGCGCTCGGCGCGCAGGTCCGGGTGGGCGAGCACGGCGTCGACGAGGCTGCGCGGACCCCCCACCGTGAACCAGTCGGGGTCGACGTCGGAGGCGATGCACCACGCATGGTCCTCCGGCCAGGTGAACGACGCCTGCGGCAGGTCGGCGGGCCACCCCGGACGCGGCGGGCGGGCGCCCCAGTCGCCGACGTCGGCGACCGCGCCGGTGAACAGCAGGTAGGAGCGCTCGCCGGCCAGGTCGGCACGCGGCGCGTCGAGCACGTCGCGGTCGAAGGCCGGCGCGACCTCCAGGGGAGGCGGCTGGCGGAACAACCGCCCGAACAGGCGGTGCGGGTCCATCTCGGCGTAGACCCGTCCGCCGCCCTCCAGCTCGCCCCAGCCCTCCCAGAGGGCGAACCAGCACCGCTCCGGCGTGGACGTGTGGGCCGCGGCCAGCCGCGTCACGAGCGCCACGACGTCCGGGTCGGGCCGGTAGGGGTCGGCGTCCTCGCCGTCGAAGCGGACCGTGGCGTACGCGTCGAGGCCCGGCGGACCCTGTGTGACCAGCACCGGCCAGGACGCGTCGGCACGCACGACCCAGTCCGCCACGGACACGTCGGGCTCGTGGCGCAGGGGCATGCGTCGGCCGTCAGGCCCAGGCGGAGCGACGCCAGGCGTCGGGGCCGACGCGCAGCGGCGTGCGGGCCGCGCGGGAGGGGTGGCCCCACTCGCTGCGCGGCTTCGGGCCCGCGGCGTTCGCCGCCGCGTGCGCCGCGGCGGCGTTGCGCGCCGCCACGACCGCCACCAGGGCGGCGAGCTCCTCGGGCGTCAGGTCGCCGCGGACCACCCGCAGCACCGGCTTCACCGGTGCCGCGGTGGTCTCGGTCCCCTCGTCCTGGGGGGTCGTCTCGCCGGCCATCACAGCGGGATGTTCCCGTGCTTCTTCGGCGGCAGCGTCTCGCGCTTGGTGCGCAGCAGGCGCAGGGCCTTCACGACCTCCGCGCGGGTCTGCGACGGCTCGATGACGCCGTCGATGTAGCCGCGCTCGGCCGCCACGTACGGGTTGCAGAGCGTGTCCTCGTACTCGGTCATCAGCTCGGCGCGCTTGGCCTCGGGGTCGTCGGCCGCCGCCACCTCGCGGCGGTAGAGGATGTTGACCGCGCCCGACGCGCCGACCACGGCGATCTGGCCCGTGGGCCACGACAGGTTGACGTCGGCGCCGAGGTGCTTGGAGCCCATGACGTCGTACGCGCCGCCGTAGGCCTTGCGCGTGATGATCGTGACGAGCGGGACGGTGGCCTCGGCGTACGCGTAGATCAGCTTGGCGCCGCGGCGGATGATGCCGTTCCACTCCTGCTCCGTGCCGGGCAGGAAGCCGGGCACGTCGACGAACGTCAGCACGGGGATGTTGAAGGCGTCGCAGGTGCGCACGAAGCGCGCGGCCTTCTCGGAGGCGTCGATGTCGAGGCAGCCGGCAAGCTGCATGGGCTGGTTGCCCACGACGCCGACCGCGCGGCCCTCGACCCGGCCGTAGCCGATGACGAGGTTCGGCGCGAACAGCGGCTGGACCTCGAGGAAGTCGCCGTCGTCGAGGACGGCCTCCATCACCGTGCGGATGTCGTACGGCTGGTTGGCCGAGTCGGGGATGAGCGTGTCGAGCGCGAGGTCGGTCTCCGTCGGCTCGAGGTCCGCGACCTCGTCGTAGACGGGCGCCTCCTCCATGTTGTTCTGCGGGAGGAAGGAGATCAGCGCCTTCACGTACTCGATCGCGTCCTCCTCGTCGGAGGCGAGGTAGTGGGCGTTGCCGCTGCGCGTGTTGTGCGTGCGGGCGCCGCCGAGCTCCTCCATCGTGACGTCCTCGCCGGTGACCGTCTTGATGATGTCCGGACCGGTGATGAACATGTTCGACTTCTCGTCGACCATGATCGTGAAGTCGGTGACGGCGGGGGAGTACACGTGGCCGCCGGCGCACGTGCCCATGATCATCGAGATCTGGGGGATGACGCCCGACGCGTGCACGTTGCGCGTGAAGATCTCGCCGTAGAGGCCGAGCGAGACGACGCCCTCCTGGATACGGGCGCCGGCACCCTCGTTGATGCCGATGATCGGGCAGCCCGTCTTGATCGCCAGGTCCATGACCTTGGTGATCTTCTCGCCGTACACCTCGCCGAGGCTGCCGCCGAAGACCGAGAAGTCCTGGCTGAAGACGCACACCTGGCGGCCGTCGATCGTGCCGTAGCCGGTGATGACGCCGTCACCGAGCGGACGGTTCTTCTCCAGGCCGAACTTGGTGGAGCGGTGGCGGGCGAGGGCGTCGAGCTCGACGAACGAGCCCTCGTCGAAGAGCTGCTCGATCCGCTCGCGGGCGCTCTGCCGGCCCTTGGCGTGCTGCTTCTCCGCGGCACGCTCGGCGACCTCGACGGTGGCCTCGTGACGGCGTCGCCGGAAGTCCTCCAGCTTGCCCGCGGTCGTGTGCAGCTCCGGACGCTCTTCGATCTCTGCTTCGCTCACGAGGGTCAGAGTAGCGAGGGACGGCCTTCTGCGTTGTGTGAGGCTTGCCGCATGGAAGCACCGACCCCGGCCCCGACACCTGCCGCGCCGACCCCCGACCGGCCCCTCCTCGACGTCGAGGAGCTGCGGCGTGCGCTGCTCGTCGACGGGGGGCTGTGGACCGCGGTCGAGGTGTCGACCAGCACCGCGAGCACCAACGCCGACGTCGTCGCGGCGGTCGCCCAGGGCGCGCCCGAGGGCCTGGTCGTCTCCACGGAGCACCAGACGGCAGGGCGAGGGCGGCTGGACCGACGCTGGGAGGCGCCGCCGCGGTCGGGTCTGGTGGTCTCCGTCCTGCTGCGCCCCGACGCCGTGGCGCTGCCGCAGTGGACGTGGCTGCCGCTGCTGGCCGGCATCGCCGTCGACCTCACGGCCCGCGACTGCGGCGTCGTGTCGGGGCTGAAGTGGCCGAACGACGTGCTCGTCGACGGCCGCAAGCTCTCCGGGATCCTCGTCGAGCGGGCGGAGGGGTCCGCCGGCGCGGCCGCCGTGCTCGGCATCGGCATCAACCTGACCCTCACGCAGGAGGAGCTGCCCGTGCCCACGGCGACGTCCTTCGCGCTCGCGGACGCGGCCACCACCGACCGCGGCGTGGTGCTGCAGATCCTGCTCGGCCACCTCGAACGTCTCTACCGTCGCTGGGTCGCCGGTGCCGGCGACCCGACCCTGCTGCGTGCCGACTACCTCGAGCGTTGCGTCACGCTCGGCTCGACCGTCCAGGTGGACCTGCCCGACGGGTCGGTGCTGCACGGCCGAGCCGACGACGTCGACCCCCTGGGCCGCCTGGTGGTCGCCGGACGCGCGATCAGCGCCGGCGACGTCACGCACGTGCGGCCCGCCCGCTGAGACGACGGCACCGCCGACCTGGCGGCGCCCCGCCGTCACGATCCCTCCCGGTCCCCGGGCGCGCCGTGGGAGGATTCCCGCATGGCGCTCTCCCGCAAGTTCATGATGGACGGCGAACAGGTCGTCGCCACGACGCGCACCCACGTCAAGGTCCTGTTCGTCCCGCTGGTCATCCTGCTCGCCGTCGCGTTCGCGGGCAGCTTCCTCGCCGCCAGGGCGGGCGGCTCCGGCGACGGCTACGTCCGGTGGGCGGTCGTCGCGGTCGCGGTCGTCGTCGTCCTGTGGGGCAGCGTCGTGCCGTTCCTGCGCTGGCTGTCCTGGACGTACAGCCTCACCACGCAGCGGCTCGTCGAGCAGAAGGGCATCCTGACCCGCGAGGGTCGGGTCATCCCCCTCAGCCGGATCAACGACGTGTCCTACGAGAAGAACCTCAACGACCGGATCCTCGGCTGCGGCACGCTCATCATCCACAACGCCAGCGAGGAGGCCGGGCTCGAGCTGCGCGACATCCCGCACGTCGAGTCCTTCCACCGCCAGGTCAGCGACCTGGTGTTCGCGGCGCACCGGGGGAGCGATGAGTCGGTCTGACCTGCGCGACGAGCTCGCCCGGCTGATCCTCCACGAGGGGATGGAGCTCACCGGCGAGCAGGTCGCCGAGCTGGCCGGGCTCGACCTCGAGCGCGCCGAGCGGCTCTGGCGCTCGCTCGGCTTCGCCGACAGTGGCGACGTGCCCGCGTACGGCGAGCACGACGTCGCCGCGGCGCGCCTGGCCGCCGCCGCGTTCGAGGAGGGGCTGCTGGAGGAGCGCACCATCTTCCGCATGACGCGCGCGCTCGGCCAGACGCTCGCCCGGCTCGCGGACTGGGAGGTGCAGACGATCGTCGACCAGGTCGAGGCCGACGTCGAGGCCGGACGGGCGAGCAGCCGGCTCGAGAGCGCGGTCGCGATCGCCGAGCACGTCGCCCCCGGGTTCGACCGGCTCCTGCTCTACGCCTGGCGCCGCCACCTCGCGGCGGCCGCCGGCCGGCTCGAGGCGCTCGGTGCGGTCGACGCCGAGCTGCTCTCGACCACCATGAGCATCGGCTTCGCCGACCTCTCCCGGTTCACGGCCATGACCAACACGCTCAGCGACGTGCGCCTCGGCGAGCTGGTCGAGAACTTCGAGACCCGGTGCACCGACGTCGTCACGTCGCGGGACGGTCGCGTCATCAAGGCGCTCGGCGACGCCGTCCTCTTCGTCAACCCCGACCCGCGCGAGGCCACGCTCACGGCCCTGGAGCTGGTGGCGAACATCGGCTCCCGAGACGACCTCCCCGACGTGCGCGTCGGCCTGGCCACCGGCTCGGTGATCAGCCGCCTGGGCGACGTGTTCGGCCCGCCCGTCAACCTCGCCGCCCGTCTCTCGCACGTCGCCCGCAGCAACCGGGTCCTCGTCGACGACGCCACGGCCGCCGACCTGACCGACGAGGAGTTCGAGATGCGGACGCTGCCGCCGCGACCGCTGCGCGGGTTCGGGAACGTCTCGCCGATCACGGTCAGCAGGCGTCGCGCGTTCCGCCCGCGCACCGTCAGGCGCTGGTAGCACCGCCCGTGGCGGTCGATATCCTGCGAGCATGCCGCTGACACCGCACCTCGCCGTCGTCGGGGGCGGCCAGCTCGCCCGCATGATGCAGGTCCCGGCCGTCGCGCTGGGCCTGCGGATCCGGCTGCTGGCCGAGGGCCCCGACGTCTCCGCAGCCCAGGTCGTCCCCGACCACCTCGTCGGCGACCACACCGACCTCGACGACCTGCGCGCCGTCTGCGCCGGCAGCCCGGTCGTCACCTTCGACCACGAGCACGTCCCGCCGGAGCACCTGCGGGCGCTCGAGGCCGAGGGCCACGCCCCGCGGCCCGGGCCCGACGCCCTGCTCTACGCCCAGGACAAGGGTGAGATGCGGGTGCGGCTGAGCGTCCTCGGGCTGCCCTGCCCGCTCTTCCTGCTCCTGCCCCGCGACGTCGAGGAGGCGCTCGAGGAGCTCGAGGACTTCGGCTACCCGGCCGTGCTCAAGACCACCCGCGGCGGCTACGACGGCAAGGGCGTGTGGGTGGTGCGCAGCGCCGACGAGGCGTCGGAGGTCCTGGCCACCGCCCTCGCCGAGGGGCGCGAGATCATCGCCGAGGAGCTCGTCGACTTCCGCCGCGAGCTCAGCGCCCAGGTCGCCCGCACCCCCTCGGGCGAGGTCGTCGCCTACCCGGTCGTGCAGTCGACCCAGGTCGACGGGATCTGCAAGGAGGTCGTCGCGCCCGCGCCCGACCTCGACCCCGCGCTCGCGCAGGAGGCCACCGACGTCGCCGTCCGGGTCGCCACCGAGCTCGGCGTCACCGGCATGCTCGCCGTCGAGCTGTTCGAGACCGCCGACGGACGCGTGCTCGTCAACGAGCTGGCGATGCGTCCGCACAACACCGGCCACTGGAGCATCGACGGCGCCGCCACGAGCCAGTTCGAGAACCACCTGCGCGCCGTGCTCGACCTGCCCCTCGGCCCCACGACGCCGCACCACGCCTGGACCGTCATGGTCAACGTGCTCGGCGGCGCCGTGCAGGACCTCGAGGCCCAGCAGGCCGTCGTGCTCGCCGCCGTCCCGCACGCCAAGGTGCACCTCTACGGCAAGGGCGTGAAGCCCGGACGCAAGGTCGGGCACGTCACCGTCACCGGCGACGACCTCGACACCGTCCTCGCCGACGCCCGCCGCGCCGGCGCCCTCCTCCAGGACGGCTGAGCTCCCCGCCCCCGGGCGGTGACGTCTCCACCTTCCGGGGTCTCGGGGTCTGGCCCGAGCCCGCCCTCGACGCACGATTCTTCCTTCGCGTGTTCTGAGGGCAAGGTTCTGCGTTTGCGCGTCCTATCGGTGGATCTGCAACCGCAGGAGCCGTTCTGCGGTTGCAGATCCACCGATAGCGGGCAGTCGGCGCAGATGTCTCTGCGTTCGCGTTGCCCTGACGACACGAACGCAGAAAGATCCGTCTCCCCATCCCTCCAGGCATGCACGATGCTGCGTTCGCGTCTTCGGAGACCACCCCCAGCGAAGGCCGGGGCAGCGCAGCAGCACGGCACGATCCCGGAGGGAGGAGGCCCGGCGGTAGGGTCGGCGGCATGAGCGCTCAGCCCCGCGTGGGCATCGTCATGGGGTCGGACTCGGACTGGCCGGTCATGGAGGCCGCGGCCCTCGCCTGCCAGGAGATGGGGATCGCCTACGAGGCCGACGTGGTCTCGGCGCACCGCATGCCCGACGAGATGCTGGCCTACGGGCGCGACGCCCACACCCGCGGTCTCGAGGTGATCGTGGCCGGTGCCGGCGGCGCCGCGCACCTGCCCGGCATGCTGGCCGCCGTCACGCCGCTGCCCGTCATCGGCGTGCCCGTCCCCCTGAAGTACCTCGACGGCATGGACTCGCTGCTGTCGATCGTCCAGATGCCCGCCGGCGTGCCCGTGGCGACCGTGTCCATCGGCAACGCCCGCAACGCGGGTCTGCTCGCCGCACGCATCCTCGCGGTCGGCGACCCCGAGCTCACGCAGCGCGTGCTCGACTTCCAGGACGCGCTCGCCGAGGCGGCCCGCGCCAAGGGCGCCGCCATCCGCGACCGCTAGTCGTCGTCCCCACGTTTCGGTACGTCATCGCCCTTTCCGTGCGGCGGAACGGGCGATGACGTACCGAAACGTGGGGACTGCGAGGCGCGGTCAGGCGGGGGTGAGGCCCAGCGAGCGGTCGGTCCAGGTCTTCAGGTCCGAGTACAGCGTCGGGTTGTCGCCGAGCGAGACCCCGTAGGACGGCACGATCTCCTTGAGCTGCGGCCGCCAGGCGTCGATCTGCCCGGGGAAGCAGCGCTCCAGGACGTCGAGCATGGCCGCGACGGCGGTCGACGCTCCGGGCGAGGCGCCCAGCAGGCCCGCGATGGTGCCGTCCGAGGCGTTGACGACGGTGGTGCCGAACTCGAGCGAGCCGCCGAAGCGACCCTTCTTGCGCACCACCTGGACGCGCTGGCCGGCGGTGATCAGCTCCCAGTCGCCCTCCTCAGCGAGGGGGGCGAAGACCTGCAGGTCCTGGACCTTGCGGCCACGCGACTTCGCCAGCTCGAGCACCAGGTACTTGATGAGGCCCCACGACGTCACGCCGACGGCGGCCATGGGCATGAGGTTGTGCGGGCGCACCGACAGCGGCAGGTCGGTGAACGAGCCCTCCTTGAGGAACTTCGGCGTCCAGCCGGCGTAGGGGCCGAACAGCAGCGAGCGCTGCCCGCCGATGACGCGCGTGTCGAGGTGCGGCACCGACATCGGCGGCGCGCCGACCGCGGCCATGCCGTAGACCTTCGCCTCGTGCTTGGCGGTGACCGTCTCGTCGAGGCAGCGGATGAACTCCCCGCTCACCGGGAAGCCGGCGAAGCCCTTGATCTCCTCGATGCCCGCCTTCTGCAGGAGCTGGATCGCGCCACCGCCCGCGCCGACGAAGACGAACTTCGCCGAGATCCAGATCGTGCGGCCGTCGTCGAGGTCCTTGACCTTGACGCGCCAGGTGCCGTCGGTGTCGCGCTTGAGGCCCTTGACCTGGTGGCGGTACCGGATGTCCGCGCCCTGGCTCGTCAGGTTGCCGAGCAGCTGCGCGGTGAGCGAGCCGAAGTCGACGTCGGTGCCGTGGTCGGTCCAGCTGACCGCGACGTCCTCGGACGGGTCGCGACCCTCGGCCATGAGCGGGAGGCGGCGGGCGAACTCGTCGTGGTCGTGCACCCACTCCAGGCCCGCGAAGAGCGGGTGGCCGGCGAGCGCGTCGTAGCGCTTGCGCAGGTAGTCGACGTTCTCCGTGCCGCGCACGAAGCTGACGTGCGGGACGGGGTTGATGAACGACGACGGGTCCTTCAGCAGCCCGTTGTCGACTCCGTGCGCCCAGAACTGGCGCGAGAGCTGGAACTGCTCGTTGACCGTGACGGCCTTCGAGACGTCGACGCCGCCGTCGGCGGTCTGCGGCGTGTAGTTGAGCTCGCAGAGCGCGGAGTGCCCGGTGCCGGCGTTGTTCCACGGGCCGGAGCTCTCCAGGCCGGGCTGGTCCAGCCGCTCCAGCAGCGTCATCGACCAGTCGGGCTGCAGCGATTTCAGCAGCGAGCCGAGCGTGGCGCTCATGATCCCGGCGCCCACGAGGAGCACGTCGGTCGTGATGCGCTCAGGGGTGGCGGACGGGCGGGTGGCGGGGGTGGGCGAGTTCAACGCAAGGTCTCCTGGGGTCACCGGGGCACCGACGTGGTCGACGTCTGCTGCGCCTTCCAGGGTCTCTCGTACCGGGGGTACGGGGCGAGTCGAAATGGTGTGACATGGTCGGGATCGGGTGTGATCTTCGTCGCGCCGGCCGTCTGGTGTGGTGCGGCGCGGACGTCAGTAGAGCTGCGCCTGGTAGCCGGGGCCCTCGTAGTGGGCGCGGACCTCCTCGAGCGTCTGGTCCGAGCGCTCGAGCGCGTGCGCGATCTCCGATCGCGAGGGCACGGCGTCGGGGTGCCAGGTGTCGGGCTCCCAGAGGTGGGAGCGCAGGAACGCCTTGGAGCAGTGGAAGAACACCTGCTCGACGCTGACCTCGCACACCAGCACCGGCCGGTGCCCGCGCACGACGAGGGCGTCGACGTACGCCGGCGGGTCGTCGTCGGTGCGCAGCAGTCGGGCGGTGCCGTTGACGCGCAGCGTGTCGCCGCGTCCGGGCACGACCGACAGCAGCCCGACGTGCGGGTTCGTGAGCACGTTCACGTACCCGTCGGCCCGGCGGTTCCCGGGCCGTTCCGCGATCGCCAGCGTGTGCTCGTCGACGACGTGCACCAGGGACCCAGCGGGGTCGCCCTTCGGCGAGACGTCGCACGTGCCGTCGGCGCCCGAGGTCGCGAGCAGGCAGAACGGCGACGCGTCGAGCCAGGCGACGTGCTCAGGGTGCAGGCGGTCGCGGTCCTTCGACGCCGCGCGCGGCATCGGTGCGCCGAGGACGGCGCGCAGCTCGTCGAGGTCGTGGATGCGTCCCATGTTGGTCACCCTAGGACGCCGTGCGGCCCGCGGGGAGGCGGTCGACGCGACTCAGTGGTCGCGGATGAAGGACGTGACGCGGGTGAGGGTGGGCGTGCGGGGTGCCGAGCCGAAGCCGAAGCGGACGGGCGGGTCGACGGGGGCGAGCGGGCCGAGGTCCTCGCCGTCCCAGCTGACGGTCGCGGCCGCGACGCGCCACGCGTCCGCGGCGGCGTACCACTCCGTCCGGCCGTGGCCCGCGGTGCCGTGGGTGCGCACGCCCGGCATGACCCGCCGCGCGATCGGGTCGCAGAACCGGGCCCACGCCTCGAGCCGTCCGAGCGGCCCGGGCACGGCCTGCAGGAGCCAGCCGATCGGGGCGCGCGCGCCGGGGACCCAGTGCGCCTCCAGCGGACCGGCCAGGACGCCCCAGCCGTCGACCGCGACGGGCACGACCCGGACGTCGTCGAACGTGTAGGTCGCCGAGACGAGGCCGGCGATCCGCTCGTCCGGCGCGAGCAGGACGCGGTGGCCGTCGGGCCGCTCCACCATCGCGTCGGCGAAGGCGCCGTACGGGCTGCGGTCCCAGATGCCAACCACGACGCGTGTGCCGCTCGCGGTGCCGAGGCCGGTGATGTGTCCGTCGAAGCGCTGGGTCGTCACGGCACCAGTGTGGGCGACCCCACGGGACCCGGCAGCCCGAGTCGTGGCGTCGCGACGTACGATTACTAGGTCGTCCAACTAAACATGAGCGTTGTCTCACCCAGGGATTCGGAGCCGTAGCCGTGACCGACATGTTCGTGCTGTCAGAGGAGCACCAGGCCATCCGCGAGGCCGTCCGCGCCGTCGCCGAGGCGAAGGTCGCGCCGTACGCCGCGCAGGTCGACGAGGAGGCCCGCTACCCGCGCGAGGCCCACGAGGCGCTCGTCGCCGCGGACTTCCACGCCCCCCACGTGCCCGAGGAGTACGGGGGAGCCGGCGCTGACGCCCTCGCCACGGTCCTCGTCATCGAGGAGGTCGCGCGGGTCTGCGTGTCGAGCTCGCTGATCCCCGCCGTGAACAAGCTCGGCTCGCTGCCGGTCATCCTCGGCGGCGACGAGACCCTCAAGAAGAACTACCTGTCGCGGCTCGCCGCGGGCGAGGGCTTCAGCTACTGCCTGTCCGAGCCCGACGCGGGCTCCGACGCCGCCAACCAGAAGACCCGGGCCGTCCGCGACGGCGACCACTGGGTGCTCGACGGCACCAAGCGCTGGATCAGCAACGCCGGCGAGTCGGCCTTCTACACGGTCCTCGCGCAGGTCGACCCGGCGAGGCGCAGCAAGGGCATCACCGCGTTCGTCGTCGAGGCGACCGACGAGGGCGTCTCCTTCGGTGCGCCCGAGAGGAAGCTCGGCATCAAGGGCTCGCCCACCCGCGAGGTCTACCTCGACTCCGTGCGCATCCCCGAGGACCGCATCATCGGCGACGTCGGGCAGGGCTTCGCGCTCGCGATGCAGACGCTCGACCACACCCGCGTCACGATCGCCGCGCAGGCCGTCGGCGTCGCGCAGGGCGCCCTCGACTACGCGCTCGGCTACGTGCAGGAGCGGCAGCAGTTCGGCAAGCCGATCAGCGACTTCCAGGGCGTGCAGTTCATGCTCGCCGACATGGGCATGAAGGTCGAGGCGGCCCGCCAGCTCACCTACGCCGCCGCGGGCCGCTCCGAGCGCGGCGACGACGACCTGACGTTCTTCGGTGCGGCCGCCAAGGCGTTCGCGTCCGACACCGCCATGCAGGTGACGCTCGACGCCGTCCAGCTGCTCGGCGGCTACGGGTACACACGCGACTACCCCGTCGAGCGGATGATGCGCGACGCGAAGATCACCCAGATCTACGAGGGCACGAACCAGGTCCAGCGGATCGTCATGGCCCGCCAGCTCCTCGCGGGCGTGCAGTCGACCCTCTGACGGCCGGGACGCGGCGGCGCGTCGTGGGTTGACCTCGAGTGCGCTCGAGGTCCTATGGTCGAGGGCGTGGACACACGAGACGCAGCACGACGCCCGGACGCCGCCGACGACCGTCGAGGCTCGGGAGGCGCCGACGGCGACGGTCGGGCGGAGCTGCTGAAGGCCGCGTTCCGACGGCACGCGACGGGTGTCGCCGTCGTCACGGCGCTCGGACCGGACGGCCCGGTCGGGCTCACGGCCTCGAGCGTGGCCTCGGTGTCCGCCCACCCACCGGCCCTCTCGTTCTCGGTGCTCACCAGCAGCCGGACCGCCCAGGTGGTCGTCGCGGCCGACGCGCTCGACGTGCACCTGCTGCCCGCCGACCTGGTCGACGTCGCCGACGCCTACGGCAGGTCGGCAGGGGAGCGCTTCACCCCGGAGCAGGGCTGGGTGGTCGACGAGCAGGGGACGACGCTGCCGGGTGCCGTCGCGTCGCTGCGCTGCGTCCCGATCACGACCGTCCCCGTGGGGGAGGCCGTGGTCGTCGTCGCCGAGGTGCGCGACGTACGGCTCGGGCCCGTCGGCGAGCCGCTCGTCTACCACGACCGCACCTATCGCACGGTGGGCCGACAGGTCTGAGACGCCGCTCGCCCAGACCGCTCCGTCAGCTCTTCGGGGGCAGCCCGTCGGGTGTGCAGAGCTTTCCGATGCTGCCCGTGCGGTCGGCGGCGATCAGGTCGAAGAGCTGCTTGCTGCGCTCGGGGTCCCAGCGCACCGAGAAGTCCGCGAGCGGCACCGTGCAGCTCTGGCCGCCGTCGCCCATCGCCGAGCGCAGCCCGAGGGCGAACTTCAGCAGCGCGTACGGGCCGGTGCCCTCGCCGATCTGCACGGCCGACGCGGCGCCGGTGTTCACGCCCCAGTAGCGGACCGGGTTGATGATCGTCCACGGCGACGCAGCCTTGCGCGCGATGCCCGCGATGACCTCGCGCTGGCTCTGCACGCGCTGGATGTCCTGCGTCGCGTAGCTGTGCCGGTTGCGGGAGTACGCGAGGGCGGTCCGGCCGTCGGCCTCCTGGCAGCCCGCCTTCACGTTCAGCCCGGAGTCGCGGTCCTTGATCGCCTCCTTCGGGCAGATCTCCACGCCGCCGAGCGCGTCGACGACCTTGACCAGGCCGCCGAAGCCGATCTCGACGTAGTCGTCGACCCGGATGCCGGTGTTCTGCTCGACCGTCTGCGTCAGCAGGGCCGGACCGCCGTAGGCGTAGGCGGCGTTGATCTTCGTGGTGCCGTATCCCGGCACCTGCACCATCGAGTCGCGCGGGATCGAGACGAGCGTCGAGGGACCGGCGCCCGTGTGCAGCAGCATGATCGTGTCGGTGCGGCCTCGTCCGCCGCCGTCGCCACCCGTCGCGAGCTCACGCTGCTCCTGCGCGCTCAGGCCGGCGCGGCTGTCGGAGCCGACCAGCAGGAAGGTCGTGCCGGGCTGCTCGCCCGGTCGGTCGCCCTCGGGCTCGAACGGCACCTTCGTGGACGTCGAGTAGGCGTACAGCGGCGTCCCCACCAGGAAGGCGAGCCACGCCACCAGGAGCAGCAGGACCCATCGGGCCTTGCCGCGACGTCGGCCGCCCCCGGAGCGCTCACGACCGCGCTCGGTGCGCCCGCCGCCCGGCGGCGGCAGGTTCGGCGGCGGCAGGTCGTCACCCCGTCGTCTCGACGTGGCGGGCTGCTGTCGCGTGGGTGCGGGCTCCCCACGTCCGCCGTCGGAACCGTAGAGCCAGTCGTAACGGTCCTCCGGACGCTCCTGTGCCATGGCACAGAACCTAGCCGAGCGGGGACCGTGCACGACGTGTTCACGCCGATCCTCAGCGGAAAAGCAGGTCCGGGTCGGGAAACACGGATCGCTCGGCGCGCCCTCGACTCGAGGTCGAGACTTTGTGTGACCATCGTCGGGACCTGCTCGCCCTGCTCTTCCCCCTGGCAGCGACCCCGAGGACGACATGCACGACGACCGCCCGACCTCATCCCGCACCTCGACGACCCGGACCGCCTCCGAGCGCATCCAGCTGCGCCGGGCGCTGACGCTCACGCTGATGACCCTCGTCGTGCCCGGCTCGGCCCAGGTGGCGGCCGGGAACAAGCGACTCGGCCGGGTGGCGCTGCGCGTGTGGATCGCCTGCCTCGTCGCCGGCGCGGTGCTGCTCTTCCTCGCGCTCTTCGCGCGCACCAGCCTCATGGGGCTCATGACCGACGCCCGCCTGCTGACCCTGCTGCGCTTCCTGCTGCTCGCCGGCGCCGTCTTCTGGGCGCTGCTCATCGTCGACGCCTGGCGGCTCGGCCAGCCGCTGCGGCTCGCGCGTCGCCACCGCCCGTGGGTCGCGGGCCTCAACGGCGCGCTGTGCCTGGTCACCGCCGGGGCGCTCGTGTTCGCGGCGCACCTCGTCAGCGTCAGCACCGGCGTGATCGACACCGTCTTCGCGGCCACCACCACGTCCAAGCCGGCCGACGGTCGCTACAACGTGCTGCTCATGGGCTCGGACTCCGGCGCCGACCGCACCGGCATGCGTCCGGACTCGCTCAACGTCGCCAGCATCGACGCCAAGACCGGCCGGACCGTGATCATCGGCCTGCCCCGCAACCTCGAGGACGTCCCGTTCCCGTCGGACTCGTTCATGAAGAAGGAGTTCCCGAAGACCTTCGACTGCGAGGGGTGCTACCTCAACGCCGTCAACACCTGGGCCGAGGACCACGCGCAGGAGCTCGGCGTCAAGAAGGTCGGCGAGCGCACGCCCGGCATCCAGGCGACGATCGACGCCGTCGAGGAGATCACCGGGCTGCGCCTCAACTACTACGCCCTCGTCAACATGGCCGGCTTCGCCAAGCTCGTCGATGCGGTCGGCGGCGTCACGGTCGACGTCCAGGAGCGCACGCCGATGTTCGGCCACGACGACGCCTGGAAGCAGCAGTACGTGGAGGCGGGACGGCGCAAGCTCAACGGCGAGCAGGCGCTCTGGTACGCCCGCAGCCGCGTGCTGAACAACGACTTCTCGCGGATGGGACGCCAGAAGTGCGTCATGACCGCCATGCTGCGCGAGCTCAGCCCGCGCAAGGTGCTCATGAACGTCGAGAAGATCGCCGACTCCAGCAAGACCCTCCTCGACACCGACATCCCGGCGCGCGACCTCAACGTCTTCATGGAGCTCGCGCTGAAGGCGAAGTCGCAGCCCGTCTCGTCGGTCTCGCTCGTGCCGCCGGTCATCTACACCGGCAACCCCGACTACGACAAGGTCCGCACGCTCGTCAGCCGCGCCATCGCCACCTCCGAGGGCCACGGCGGACGACCGGCGACCGACGGCATCCTCGCCGCGTCGCTCACGACCCTGACGCCGCAGGCCCCGGCCGGCACGTCGGCCTCGGCCTCGGCCGGGACCGGGACGGGCGCCCCGGCCAAGGACCCGACGCGGGCGAACCAGACGAACGACGTCGACGCGACCTGCTGAGTCGACGTGCTCGTCCGCGCCTCTTGGGCCCGTGGGGGATCATGGGTCTTCGCCAGGACCCCCAGCCGCGAGGAACCATGACCCGTCGTCGAGCCAAGGTGCTCAGCCCGAGCACCGAGGAGCTTCCCCCCAGGGCCCGGTTCCGTCGAGCGCTGCGCCTCTGCCTGCTGTCCGCCGTCGCACCCGGGTCCGCGCAGCTCGCCGTCGGCAACCGCTGGGTCGGGCGGATCGCGCTCGGCGTGTACGCGCTCGGGCTCGTCGCGCTGGGCTGGCTGGCCCTTTCCTACCGCCACGACCGCGCCGGCCTGATCGGCCTCGTCACCGACCCCGACGTCCTGCAGGTGTTCCGCTTCGGTGTCGCCGCGGCGGCGGTCGCGTGGACGGCCCTGTTCGTCGACGCCTGGCGCCTGGCGCGACCCCTGCAGCTGACCCGGGCGCGGGCGGCGGTCGTGCTCGTGCTCAACACGGCCCTGGTGGCCGGTGTGCTCGCCGTCGCGCTGTACGCGTCGCAGGTCAGCAACGCCGGTCGACAGGCCGTGCAGGAGGTCTTCACCGCCACGACGACCAGCCCGCCGCTGCAGGGCCGGTACAACATCCTGCTGATCGGCTCGGACTCCGGCAAGGGCCGCACGGGCATCCGTCCCGACTCGATGACCGTCGTCAGCATCGACGCCTCGACCGGCAGCACCGTGCTCGTCTCGCTGCCGCGCAACCTCGAGGACGTGCCGTTCCGGCCCGGTTCGCCCATGCGCGAGCTCTACCCCTACGGCTACAACTGCGGCTCCGAGTGCCTCCTCAACGCGGTGCACACCGAGGCCGAGAACCGATCCGACCTCTACCCGGGGGCCAAGGACCCGGGCCTGGAGGCCACGATCGATGCGGTCGAGGGCGTCACGGACCTGCCCATCAACTACTACGTGATGATCAACCTGCGCGGTTTCAGCTCCCTCGTCGACGCGGTCGGCGGGGTCGAGATCGACGTCAGGACGCGGCTGGCGATGTTCGGCCACGACGACCTCGACCAGCAGCGCTACCTCGAGCCGGGTCTGCAGCGCCTCGACGGCGACCAGGCTCTCTGGTACGCGCGCAGCCGGGTCCAGTCCGACGACTTCACGCGGATGGGCCGCCAGAAGTGCCTCATGAGCGCCATGCTCGACCAGCTCAGCCCGCAGAAGGTGCTGCTCAACGCCACCGACATCGCGAAGTCGGGGGCGCAGCTCATCTCCACGAACATGCCGTCCGAGGAGCTGGGCGAGTTCGCCGACCTCGCGCTCAAGGCGCGGTCGACCAAGATCCGCACCGTCTCGCTCGTGCCGCCGCTGATCTCGGTCGTCGACCCCGACTACGTCCAGATCCACCGGCTGATCAAGGACGCCATCCGCGCCAGCGAGCGCCCCGCGGGCTCGGGTGCCTCGCCCAGCGCCGGCACGCCGACGCCGACGGCGAGCCCGACGACGCCCACGCCCACGACGCCGTCGGTCCCGACGCCGAGCCCGACCGCCACGCCCGACGAGAGCGGCGCGCAGGCGAACAACGTCGAGGACCTCGCGGCGGCCTGCTGAGCTGCTCGGGGACTACGGGGTCGAGCGGGACTGCTCGTAGGCGTCGACGACCTCGTCCGTGGCGCCGTCCATGACGAGCACGCCGCGGTCGATCCACAGCACCCGGTTGCAGGTGTCGCGGATCGAGCGCATCGAGTGGCTCACGAGGAACACGGTCCCGGCGCCGTCGCGGATCTCGCGGATCCGCGCCTCGCTGCGCTGGCGGAACGCCTGGTCGCCGACCGCGAGCGCCTCGTCGACGATGAGGATCTCGTGGTCGCGGGCCGTGGCGATGGCGAACTTCAGCCGCGCCGTCATGCCGGAGGAGTAGGTCCGCATCGGCAGGTCGATGAAGTCGCGGATGCCGGAGAAGTCGACGATGTCCTCGTACTTCGCCTCGATCTCCGCGCGGCTGAGTCCGAGGGCGAGACCGCCGAGGATGACGTTGCGCTCGCCCGAGAGGTCCTTGATGAGGGCGGCACCGACACCGAGCATGCTGGGCCGTGACGCCGCGTGGATGCTGCCCCGGGACGTGGGCGTGAGACCGGTGATGGCGCGCATGAGCGTCGACTTGCCCGACCCGTTCGAGCCGATGACGCCGATGCTGTCGTTCTCGTAGGCCGTGAACGACACACCCTTCAGGGCGTGGACGGTCCGGGTGCCGCCGGAGCGCTGCAGCAGGCGGCGCCCGGTCTCCGCGGGCCCGGCACGCTTGCCGGTGGAGAGCACCTTGTACTCCACGTGCACGTCGTCGACGACGACCACCGGACGGCGTGCGTCGCCCGCGCCCCGGGGGTCGCCGAGGGGGGACTCAGTCGGTCCGGCCATACCGCTCCTCCGCCGCCCAGAAGAAGATCGTGCCGAGCACGAGCACGGCCACGGACCACGCCGCCGCGTACCCCCAGAAGTGCCACGGCATCGCGTAGTCGGGGCCGTCCAGCAGCACCGCCCGGCCCAGGGAGAGGAACTCGTGGATCGGCTGCGCGTCGGCCACCGTCCGGAACGTCGTCCCGGGGTCGAAGCGCTGGTCGATGCTGTAGAAGATGCCCGAGGTGTAGAAGAACATCCGCGAGATGAACGGCAGCAGGTTCGTCAGGTCGCGGAAGTGCACGGTGAGCCGCGCGGTGATGAGCGCCAGACCGGTGTTGAAGACGGTGAAGAGCGCCACCAGGGGCACCAGCAGCAGCCACTCGAGGTCGGGCAGGTTGCCGTACCCGATCGCGAAGGCCGCCATCACGCCCACCATCGGCACGAACTGCAGGAACCGCTCGGCCACCAGCGCCAGGGGCAGCGCCATGCGCGGGAAGGCGAGGCTCTGCACGAGGGCCGCGTTCGTGGTGATCGACTTCGCCCCGGTGGAGAAGGAGGTCGAGAAGTACTCGAACATCAGCACGCCGATGACGAGGAACGCGACGAAGTCGTCCACGCCTCGGCTGGTCTGGAGCACGAACCCGAACACGAGCCCGTACACGCCGGCGTTGAGCAGCGGTCGCAGGACGACCCAGGCCATGCCCAGCCGGTTCCGCCCGTTGTCGGCCTCGATCCGGAAGCGTGCCAGCGCCTGGATGAACTCGCGGTGGCGCACCACGTCCGCGAGGTAGGCGCCGAGGGGAGGACGTCCGCCGACCTTGGTGAGCCCGGGGACGGCGGAGGGCGGGCTGGTGTTCACGCGCTGTCGGCTCATCCGGGCGGAGGGCCTTCCTGTGGTCTGGCAGCGGGGAGGGGACCTGCGAGCGGCCGTCGAAAGTGTAGAGGATCCGCTCAGGCGACGACCTCGGCGCGCTCCTGCTCCGCCACGCGGGCCAGCACGTCGTCGTCGGCTCCCGCGACGGCCACGACCGATCCTCCGGCGCGCAGGGCCGACACGAGCATCCGCACGTCGCGGTCGAGGGACCCGGGCCGCACCACCAGGCGCCGCGGGTCGGGCGGGCAGCCGGCGAGCAGCGCGGCGTGGTCGAGCGAGCCCGTCGCCCCGAGGTCGACCGCGGGGGAGGAGGGCGTCGGCGGGTCGAGCGGCACGAACACGTCGGGCTGGCCCGGCACGACCGTGGCGAGGTCGACGAAGCCGGTCGGCGGCTCGACGAACCGTCCACCGAGCGGCCGCAGCGACGCCGCCAGCCGGACCGGCTCGTCGCCCTGAAGCTCCGGTCCGCTCACGCCGACCGCGGCGTCGCCCTCCACGACGACCGCGCCCACCGTCCAGCACGACAGCAGCCAGACGAAGCGCAGCCAGTGCGTCGGCAGCCCCACGCGCACGCGCGTGCCCGGCTCGACGTCGAGCTCGTCGACGAGCAACGACGACGTCTTCGCCACCCAGTTGGCGGTCGTGGTGGCGCTGAGCTCCACCCGTTCGCCCGTGCCGCGGTCGTCCCAGGTGAGGAGCGGGCGGCCGGGCTCACGCACGGCGGGGAGCAGGTCGGCGAGAGTCGTCACGGCGCCATCCTCCCAGGGGCCCCGCCCGACGGGCCGCCCCGTCCGGACCCCTGTCGCACCGCGCGACACGCCGGAGACCACGCGGATCGTGCAATTCGGCTTGACGTATGGCAGCGCCAGGCGTGTAATTACGGACATGTCATTCGATCTGGGTCTGCCACTGTCCCCCGAAGAGGAGCTCATGTGGCAGGAGCGTGCGCTCTGTGCCCAGACCGACCCGGAGGCCTTCTTCCCCGAGAAGGGCGGCTCCACGCGCGAGGCGAAGCGGGTCTGCCTCACGTGCGACGTGCGCGGCGAGTGTCTCGACTACGCGCTCGCGCACGACGAGCGGTTCGGCATCTGGGGCGGTCTCTCCGAGCGCGAGCGACGCAAGCTGAAGAAGCGCGCCTGAGCCGCCCCGCCGGCACGGCGGGCCCTTTCGCGCCCCGCTAGGTTGGCGAGCATGGACGAGCGCGTGACCGACGAGGACGCAGCCGCCCTCCCGGCCTGGCGCACCGCGCCGCCCACGGTGGGCGCGGTCCTCGTGACCCACGACGGCGGCCGCTGGCTGCCGCAGGTGCTCGCGTCGTTCTCGGCGCTCGAGCACGCACCGACCAGCTGGCGCGTGGTCGACGTCAGCTCGACCGACGACGGCCCCGACCTCGTGCGCGAGGCGTTCGGCCCCGACCGCGTGACCTACGCCCCGGCCGGCACGGGGTTCGGCGCCGCCGTGCGGCTCGCGGTCGAGGCGATGCCCCGCACCGACTGGCTGTGGCTGCTGCACGACGACGCGATCGTGGAGCCGGGCGCTCTGGCCGCCCTGCTCGACGAGGCCACCGCCGCTGACGACGTCGCCGTGGTCGGGCCCAAGATCCGCGAGTGGCCGTCGTTGCGTCGTCTGCTCGAGGTCGGGCTGACCGTCACGTCGACGGGCGTCCGCGAGACCGGCCTCGAGACGGGGGAGCCCGACGCCGGCCAGCACGACTGGGCGAAGGACGTGCTCGCGGTCGACACCGCGGGCATGCTCGTGCGACGCGACGTGTGGGACGAGCTCGACGGGCTGTCCCCGGACCTGCCGCTGTACTTCGACGACATCGACCTCGGCTGGCGCGTCGCGCGGGCCGGCTACCGCACGCGGATCGCCCCGCGCGCGGTGATCTTCCACGCCGAGGCGTCGCGTCGCGGGGTCCGTCGGCGTGCGGCCGGCGACGTCGAGCCGGGCGAGCAGCGCCGTGCCGCACTGCACACCATGCTGGCGAACACGTCCGGCCCGCGCTTCTGGTGGCAGTACGTGCGCCTGCTCGTCGGCTCGCTGCTGCGGGCGCTCGGTCTCGTGCTCTCCGCCCACCCGGAGGCGGCCGGTGACCAGCTGCAGGCGGTCGCCTCCGTCTACGGACGACCGGGCCGGCTCCGGGCGGCGCGGCGCCGCCGGGCGGCCACCGCCCGCCGCGACGACCGCGCCGTCCGGCACCTGTTCGCGCCGTTCTGGCTGCCCTACCGGCACGGCTTCGACACCGCGCGCGACGTCGTCGCGGCCCTGGTGCGGCCCGAGGCGGTCGAGACCACGGGCCGCCGCTCGACGCTCGACGACGGTGGCGAGGACGACGTACCGCTGGAGGACGGCCCGCCGCTCTGGGTGCGGCGCCCCTGGCTGGTCACGGTCGGGGCACTCGTCGCCCTCTCGCTCGTCGCGGGTCGCTCGCTGCTGGCCGGCGCGGGCGACAGCATCCTGACCGGCGGTGCCCTGGGTGTGACGCCGGGCTCCGCCGGCGACTGGTGGCGCCTGTGGTTCGAGCGGTCGCACGAGATCGGCCTCGGCGGCACCGGCCTGGTGTCGCCGGCGGTGCTGCTGCTGGCGGTGGCGTCGACCCCGGTCTGGCCGTCGCCCGGTCTGGTCGTGGCCGTCCTGCTGCTGCTCGCGGTGCCGCTCGCTGCGCTCACGGCCCACCGGCTCGGCCGCAGGCTCACCGACCACCGCCGGCTGAGGATCGTCTGGGCCGTCGGGTACGGCCTCACCGTCGCCGCCTCCGGTGCGGTGGCCCAGGGACGGCTCGGCACCGTCGTCGCCCTCGTCGTGCTGCCCGTCGTCGTCGTGACCACGCTGCAGGTCGCGGGCGTCGACCCGCTCTCGCAGCGCGCGTCCTGGCGGACCGCCGTGCGGTGGGGCGTGTGGGTCGCCGTCGGCGCCGCCTTCGCGCCCGTCGTCCTGCCGCTCGCCCTGCTCGGTGCGCTGGTCGTCGCGGCGCTCGACCCCCGCCTGGTGCGTCGGCTCCTGCTCGGTCTCGGCGTGGCCCTCCTGCTGCTCGGGCCGTGGATCGTCGGGCGCGTCCTGCACCCTGGGCTCTGGTGGTGGGAGAGCGGGTCGCTGCTCGCGGGTGGCGAGCCGGGCTGGCGGACCGCTCTGGGTCTCGTCGTCGGTCGCGCGGGTGCGCCCGAGCAGGCGCCGGTCTGGCTCGGCGTCGGTCTCGTGGTGCTCGCCGTGGCCGCCCTGGCCTCGCGTGCCACGCGCGCCGTCGTGGTCGTCTGCTGGACCCTCGCCCTCCTCGGCCTCGGCTTCGCGGTGCTCGGCGTCGTGCTGCCGGGCGGCGTCCCGGGCACGTCCGTTGACGTGCGGGCGTGGGTGGGCGTCCCGGCGGGCGCGGTGGCGCTCGCGCTCGGGACGGCTGCGCTCGTGGGGGTGCCGCCGCTCGTCGAGGGGCGAGGTCGCGCCTGGGTTGGGGCGACGGTGCTCGTGGCCCTCCTGCTGCCGGTCGGCACGGCTGCCTGGTGGGTCGTGCGCGGCGTCGACGACCCGCTCGAGCGCGGCCGACCGGACACCGTGCCGGCGTTCCTGACTGACCGGGGCGCCGACACCGTCGTCGTCACCGGCACGACCGCGCGCGGACTCGAGGTCGAGGTCGTGCGGGGGGAGGGGCCGCTCGTCGGGGCCGAGGGCCTGCGCCCGCCCGAGTCGTCGCGTCGTGCCCTGGTCGACGCCGTGGAGCGGCTCGTGTCGGCTCCCGGCGCGCAGGCCGTGAGCAGCCTGTCCGACCTCGGCGTCGACGCCGTCTACGCGCCCGACGTCGACACGGCGGTCGCCCGCGCCCTCGACGCCGCGCCGGGGCTCGAGCCGTCGGGCAGCGAGTCACCGACGTCGCGGGTCTGGACGCTGGCCGAGCCGACGCAGCCGGCCCGTCCCGAGGCACCCGCCTGGCGGCCGTTCCTCGCCGCGGGTCAGGTGCTGCTCTGGCTCGTCGCCGTCGTGCTGACGGCACCGGTGCGCCGACGGCCGTCCGCCGACGACGCACCGCCCGTCGACGTCGCGCCCGGCGGTGGGCGCCGCGTCCGCACCGACGGGGTCCGCTCGTGAGCGGGGGACGGCGCGTGGAGCGCCAGCCCAGTCGTGGGCTCAGTCGTGGGCCCCGTCGTGGGCCCGGTCGCCGGTCCAGCGCTGCCGGGGAGACCGGCCGCCGGCCGCGCCCGGCAGTGCGACGGTCGGGTCTCGTCGCCCTCCTGCCCGCGCTCGCCGCGCTCCTGGTGCTCCTCGCCGCGCTGGTCGGGACCTCCGACGAGCAGGCAGCGGCGCCCCGCGCGGTCCCGGTGCAGGAGACGCGGTACGCCTGCGCGGGCGGCCCGGGCCTCGTCACCGGACAGGTCGTGGCCGGGCGGTCCGCGTCCGCCGAGGTCTCGCCCGGCGGTGACGAGGTCGCCGACGTCGTCGACCCTGGGCGCTGGGTCCGCTCGGACCTCGCCCGTGCACTCGGCCGCGGGGACCGGTCGCTCCTCGTCACGCAGCGTGGGGAGGGCTCGGGCGGGGTCGGCTTCGTCACCGGCGTCCTCGGCGCGGCCCGCGGCGACGGGCTCGTCGTCGGTCGTTGTCCCGGCGTGGTCGACGACGCCTGGTACGCCGGTCTCGGGTCCGCGCAGCGTCACCTGGGCGTCCTCGTCCTCACCAACCTGTCCGAGACGCCCGCCGTCCTCGACGTCACCCTCTGGTCGCCGGAGGGTCAGGTCGACGCCGTGGGTGGCGAGGGCCTGGTCGTCGAGGCCGGCTCGACCCGCACCCTCCAGCTCTCCGACCTCGCCGCCGGCGAGGACGTGCTCGGCGTGCACGTGGCCCGACGTCGCGGTGCCGTCGCGGTCGCCGCGCTCGACACCTCGACCGGGACGGCGCAGGGCTCGGAGCTGGTCAGCCCCATGGCCTCGCCGGAGCGCCGCGTGGTGCTCGCCGGGCTCGTCGGCCGCGGCACGCGGACGCTCACGGTGCTCAACCCGGGGGAGACGACGGCACGGGCGCGGGTGGAGGTGCTGGGGCCGGACGGTCCGTTCGCGCCGGAGGGTCTCGACGAGGTCAGGGTCCGGCCCGGCAGCGTCACCCGGGTCGACCTTCCCGCCAGCGTCGGCACCGGTCCCGCGGCCCTGCGCGTCGTCTCCGACGTGCCGGTGGTGGCCTCCGCGACGGTGGCGTCCGACGGCGACCTCTCGGTGCTCGAGGACGTCGGGGCCTGGACCGGCGGGGCGCTCGTCCCCGTCGGCGGAGCGGTCGGCGAGCCCGACCTGCTGCTCACCGCGCCGGGCGACGCGGGTCGCACCGTCGTGCTGGAGGGCCGAGGCCCCGACCTCGCGCGCCGCGACCGCGCCGAGGTGTCGGTGCCCGCGGGCTCGACGGTGCGGGTCGACCTCTCCCGGGTGCTCGACCTCGACGGCGTCTCGTCCGTGCTGGTCCGGTCCGAGGGCGGCGTCGTCGGCACGGCGCACTACACCGCGGACGGACGCCAGGCGAGCCTGGCGCTGCAGGCCGCGCCCGTCGACGTGCTCACGCCCCGCGTCCGGCCCGCCCCCTGACGGGACGCCCGAGCGCGACTACCGCGGGTCGAGGTCGTCGGGGGAGACCTGCCACACCTCGGCGAGGCGGTGCAGCACCACGTCCCACACCTGCTCCTCGAGGTCGACGCGTCCGGCGGACCGCTCGGTCAGCGGCCGTCGGTAGAGCACCACGAGCGTGACGTCGCCGCGGCGGGCGACGCTGCTGAGCGGCACGTCCTCGGACCACTCCGGCGGCAGCAGCGGCACGTCCTCGACGACGACCTCGACCTGGTCGGGCTCGGCGTCGAAGTGCTTCGCGAGGGGCGCGAGCACACCCGCCACCAGGTGGTCGAAGGCCTCGCGCGGCGTCCGGTGCGCCGGCACGCTGCGCGGTGACAGGGGTCCCGGCAGCGCCAAGGGGCCCCGCGCGCCACGCCGACGGGTCCGCATCCGTCCGGGCCGGGGCCCGCTCACGGTCCCGTCGAGGTGCTGCAGACGTCGGGTCACGCGGTGAGCCTAACCGCACCGCACCCCTCCGCGGGCTACGCTCGGCCCGTGGGTGCTGTTCGACGCTGCACGCGGTCCGCGTGCTCCCAGCCGGCCGTGGCGACGCTGACGTACGTCTACGCCGACCAGACGGCCGTCCTCGGTCCGCTGGCCACCGCGGCCGAGCCGCACACCTACGACCTCTGCGAGGAGCACAGCCGCCGGCTGTCCGCGCCGAACGGCTGGAGCGTGCTGCGGCTCGCGCCCGACCCGTCGACGGTGCGCCCGAGCCACGACGACCTCCTCGCCCTCGCCGACGCGGTGCGCGAGGTCGGCCGTCGCCGTCCTCGCCCCGCGACAGGACCTCCCGGACTCACGCTCGTCCCTCCACCGAAGGAAGACTGAATGCACGCACGGCTGCGCCCTGTCGTCAAGGCCTACGACGTCCGCGGTCGGGTGCCCGACCAGCTCGACCCAGCGATCGCGCGGGCGCTGGGTGAGGCGTTCGCCGACGAGGTCGGCATCTCGGACGGCCGCGGGCGGGCCGTCGTCGGCCGCGACATGCGGGCGTCGTCGCCGGAGGTGGCCGGAGCGGTCGCCGACGGGATCCGCGCGCGCGGCGGTGACGTCGTCGAGATCGGCCTCGCCTCGACCGACATGCTCTACTGCGCGTCCGGCGTGCTCGACGTGCCCGGTGTGATGGTCACGGCCAGCCACAACCCCGCCGCCGACAACGGTCTCAAGCTCTGCCGGGCCGGCGCCCGCCCGATCGGCCTGTCGTCCGGGCTCGCCGCGATGGCCGAGGCGGCCAGCCCCCTGCTCGACCGCGACCCCGCCGACGTGCCGGAGCCCACCGGTGCCCTGGAGTCGCTGGAGTTCCTGCATACCTACGCCGACACGCTGCTCGGCCTCGCACCGGTCGAGGGGCGTCGGCTGAAGGTCGTCGTCGACGCCGGCAACGGCATGGCCGGCCACACCGTCCCCGCCGTGCTCGGCCGGCTCGACCTCGAGGTGATCGGCCTCTACCTCGAGCTCGACGGCACCTTCCCGAACCACGAGGCGAACCCGCTCGACCACAGCACGCTCGTCGACCTGCAGGCCGCCGTGCGCGAGCACGGTGCCGACCTCGGGCTCGCCTTCGACGGCGACGCCGACCGCTGCTTCGTCGTCGACGAGCACGGCGACGTCGTCGCACCGTCGACGATCACCGCGCTGGTGGCCGCCCGGCACCTGCTGCAGGAGCCGGGCGCGACGATCCTGCACAACGTCATCTGCTCGCGCGCCGTGCCCGAGATCGTCAGCGAGCGCGGCGGCGTGCCGGTGCGCACGCCCGTCGGGCACTCGCTCATCAAGGCCGAGATGGCCCGGACCGGTGCCGTCTTCGGCGGCGAGCACTCCGGGCACTTCTACTTCCGCGAGTTCTACCTCGCCGACTCCGGCATGCTCGCGGCGCTGCACGTCCTCGCGGCGCTCGCGGAGACCGACACCACCGTCAGCGCGCTGATGGAGGAGTACACGCGCTACAGCGCGTCGGGCGAGATCAACAGCCGCGTCGACGACACCGACGCCGTCCTGGAGCGGCTGTCGCGCCAGTACGCCGACCACCACCAGGACCGGCTCGACGGCCTGACCGTCACCACCGACGACTGGTGGTTCAACGTGCGGGCGTCCAACACCGAGCCGCTCCTCAGGCTCAACGTCGAGGGTGCCGACGACGCCACCATGGAGCGCGTGCGCGACGAGGTGCTCGCGGTCGTGCGAGCCTGACCGGCCGTAGACTGCCCAGCATGTTCCTCGACCCCGCGCTCCTGGAGATCCTCGTCTGCCCGCAGTGCCGGTCGTCGCTGTTCGTCGACCACGACGCGTCCGAGCTGGTGTGCCAGGCCTGCGGGCTCGCCTACCCGGTGCGCGACGACATCCCGGTGATGCTCGTCGAGGAGGCGCGCACGTTGGCGTGACTCGGTCCCCGACGCCCAGTCCGGCCGGGTAGCATGGGGGCCATGGATTTCAACGTCGCTGACCTGTCGCTCGCCGAGTTCGGGCGCAAGGAGATCGAGCTCGCCGAGCACGAGATGCCCGGCCTCATGGCCATGCGCGAGCGTTTCGGCGCCGACCAGCCCCTCAAGGGTGCCCGCATCGCCGGGTCGCTGCACATGACGGTGCAGACCGCCGTGCTGATCGAGACGCTCGCGGCGCTCGGTGCCGACATCCGCTGGGCGACCTGCAACATCTTCTCCACCCAGGACCACGCCGCCGCGGCCGTCGTCGTGGGCCCGCACGGCACCCCCGAGGACCCGCAGGGCGTCCCGGTGTTCGCCTGGAAGGGCGAGACGCTCGCCGAGTACTGGGACGAGGCCGAGAAGGTCTTCGACTTCGCTGAAGGCGGCCCGAACATGCTCCTCGACGACGGCGGCGACATCACCATGCTGCTGCACCTGGGCGTCGAGTACGAGAAGGTCGGCGCCGTGCCGCCGCAGGACTCCACCGACAACGAGGAGTTCAAGGAGGTGCTGCGCGTGCTCGCCCGCTCGCTCGAGGCCGACCCGCAGCGCTGGACGAACCGCGCCCCGATGATCAAGGGCGTCTCGGAGGAGACCACCACCGGCGTGCTGCGTCTCTACGAGCGCTTCAAGGAGAACACGCTGCTGTTCCCGGCGATCAACGTCAACGACTCCGTCACCAAGAGCAAGTTCGACAACAAGTACGGCTGCCGCCACTCCCTCGTCGACGGCCTGAACCGCGCCACCGACGTCATGATCGGCGGCAAGGTCGCGGTCGTGTGCGGCTACGGCGACGTCGGCAAGGGCTCGGCGGAGTCGCTGCGCGGCCAGGGTGCTCGCGTGATCATCACCGAGATCGACCCGATCTGCGCCCTGCAGGCCGCCATGGACGGCTACGAGGTCAAGCGCCTCGAGACCGTCGTCGACTACGCCGACATCTTCATCACCACGACGGGCAACTTCGACATCATCCGGGTCGAGCACTTCGAGAAGATGAAGAACCAGGCGATCGTGGCCAACATCGGCCACTTCGACAACGAGATCAACATGGCCGGCCTGGCCAAGATCCCGGGCATCGTGAAGGACGAGATCAAGCCCCAGGTCCACCAGTGGATCTTCCCGGGCGAGGACGGCCAGCCCGGCAAGAAGATCATCGTGCTGTCGGAGGGTCGCCTCATGAACCTCGGCAACGCCACCGGTCACCCGTCGTTCGTCATGAGCAACTCCTTCACCAACCAGGTGCTGGCGCAGGTCGAGCTGTTCACGAAGGCCGACCAGTACGAGCTCGGCGTCCACGTGCTGCCGAAGCACCTCGACGAGGAGGTCGCCCGCCTGCACCTCGACGCCCTCGGCGTCGAGCTGACCGAGCTCAGCAAGGAGCAGGCCGCCTACCTCGGCGTCGACGTCGCCGGTCCGTACAAGTCGGACCACTACCGCTACTGAGGACGATCGAGCGGAGCACGATGGTCCGGCACCAGGTGAGGGGCGGGTCGCGATGAGCTACCGACGCAGCAAGCGCGACCGCGTCCTCGTCGTCGACGACGACGCCTCGCTCGCCGAGATGCTGACCATCGTGCTCCAGGCCGAGGGCCTCACCACCTCGGTCTGCCGGACGGGCGACGAGGTCATGGACGTGTTCACGTCCTTCAAGCCCGACGTCGTGCTGCTGGACCTCATGCTGCCCGGGCAGGACGGCATGAAGGTGTGCCGCCGTATCCGGGCGACGTCGGGGGTGCCGATCATCATGCTCACCGCGAAGTCGGACACCCTCGACGTCGTGCGCGGTCTCGAGGCCGGGGCCGACGACTACATCACCAAGCCCTTCAAGAACACCGAGCTCGTCGCGCGGGTGCGGGCACGGCTGCGGCGCAACGACGCCGTGGGCGAGCCGCTCGTCTTCGGCGACATCGAGCTCGACCCCGGTGCGCACACCGTCAGCCGTGCGGGGCGGGCGCTCGACCTGACGCCGCTGGAGTTCGACCTGCTCGCGTGCCTGCTGTCCAACCCCGACCAGGTGTTCACGCGCGAGGTGCTGCTGCAGCGGGTGTGGGGCTACCACCACCCGGGCGACACGAAGCTCGTCAACGTGCACATGACCCGGCTGCGCTCGAAGATCGAGGACGACGCCGAGTCGCCCCAGGTGATCCGGACGGTGCGCGGCGTCGGCTACCAGGCCATCGCGCCCACGCCGGTCGTCGACGAACCGGCCCCATGACCGGCCGGCCGGCGTGATCCGGCGAGCGACCGGGCTGTGGCGACGTTCGTTGCAGACCCGGGTGGTCACGAGCACGGTGCTCCTGGTGGCCATCGTGGTCGGGCTCGTCGGCTGGGCGCTGCTGCAGCAGATCGCCGACGGGCTCACCAGCAGCCGGACGGCGAGCGCCGTCGCCGAGGCGCGCAGCGGGTTCGAGAAGGCGCAGGCCGAGCTCGACGTCGCGGTCGAGACGCAGCCCCAGGCGCAGGCGGCGACGCTGACGCAGCTCGTCGACGCGGTCACCGAGACCGACAGCGGCAGCCGGTCCTACGAGCTGGTGCTCGAGGGACCGCTCCGCTCCGGCAGCGGCGCCCCACCGGTGCGCGCGTCCGGGCGACTCGCACCGGGCTCGTTGCCGCCCGACCTGCGCAGCCAGGTGATCGAGCGGCCCGGCGTCTTCTGGCGCTACTCCGAGCTGTCGCTCATCGGGTCGCGGTCGCGTCCCGCCGTGGTGGTCGGCAGCCGGCTCCGCGCTCCTGGCACCGGCGACACCTACGCGCTCTTCTACCTGTTCCCGCTCACCGAGCAGCAGCAGACCCTCACGCTGGTGCGCAACGCCCTCCTGGTCGGCGGCCTGGCGATGGTGGTCATGGTCGGCGGCGTCGCGTTCATCGTCTCGCGGCAGGTGCTGACCCCCGTCCGGCTCGCCCGTCGCATCGCGGAGCGCTACGCCGCCGGGAGCCTCGAGCAGCGGATGCACGTCAGCGGCGAGGACGACATCGCGCGGCTCTCGACGTCGTTCAACCAGATGGCCGCGAGCCTGCAGAGCCAGATCCGGCGGCTGGAGGACCTCTCGCGGCTGCAGCAGCGGTTCGTCTCCGACGTGTCCCACGAGCTCCGGACGCCGCTCACCACCGTGCAGATGGCGAGCGAGCTGCTCTTCGACGCGCGCGACCGGTTCGACCCGCAGAGCGCCCGGTCGGCCGAGCTGCTCAAGCGCGAGCTCGACCGCTTCGAGGAGCTGCTCACCCAGCTGCTCGACCTCAGCCGCTTCGACGCCGGTGCCGCGCGGCTCGACCTCGCCGACGTCGACCTGGCCCGCGTCGCGCGGGCGGCCGCCGCCGACCCGCTGCTGGAGCGCGCCGGGATCATCGGTCGTACCGTCGGGGCCGACCGGCCGGCCGTCGTGCAGGCCGACATCCGACGCATCGACCGGGTCGTGCGCAACCTGCTGGCGAACGCGGTGAAGTACAGCGGCTCCGACGTGGTGGAGATCGAGGTGGCCCAGGACGGCTTCGCGGTCTCGATCGCCGTGCGCGACTTCGGCGTCGGGCTGCGCGGCGACGAGAACCTGCGGGTCTTCGACCGCTTCTGGAGGGCCGACCCGGCCCGCACCCAGGGCGGCACCGGCCTGGGGCTCGCGATCGCCCGCGAGGACGCGGTGCTGCACGGTGGCACGCTGCAGGCGTGGGGCCGCCCCGGCGAGGGCAGCGAGTTCGTGCTCACGCTCCCGCGCGTCGTCGACCCCGCCCGACGCAGCACCGCACCCGCCCCGGTCGTCCAGCGGGTGTTCGCGTGACCCGCTCCGTGCGCGCGACCGTGGCCGTGGCGCTGCTCGCGGTCGTGGCCGCGTGCTCGGCGATCCCCACGGGCGGGCCGGTGCGGCAGGTACGGGAGAACGAGGGGTTCGAGCAGAGCACGGCGCTCTACGCCCCCGCGCCGCCGAGCCCGGGGGCCACGCCGCAGCAGGTCGTGGCGGGCTACCTCGACGCGATGCTGGCCTTCCCGCCCTCGACCGGGGTCGCGGAGCGCTACCTGACGGACGACGCGGCGCGGCGCTGGAACCCCGCCGCCGGGACCCAGGTGTACCGGGCCCCGTCGGTCGCCGAGCTGCGGACGGGGAGCACGTCGGCACGGGTCCGCCTGTCCACGCAACGGGTCCTCGGGCTGAGCCCGTCCGGCCGGGTCGCCGAGGGCGGCGGCGCGGCGCGGTGGGACGTCGCCCTGCAGCGCGTCGACGGTGAGTGGCGGATCTCCGAGCCGCCGCCGGGCCTGCTGGTGACCGACAAGTTCTACACGGACTACTACCGGCCGTTCCAGGTGTACTTCTTCGACCCGACCGGGGCGCGGCTCGTGGCCTCCGCCGTGCACCTGCCGGCGGGGGAGCAGCTGGCGACCGCCCTCGTCGCGTCGCTCGCCCGGGGCCCCTCCGACCCCGGGGCCCAGCAGCGCACGTACCTGCCCGGCCTGGGCGACCTGCGCCCCGCGGTGCCCGTCGACCGCGACGGCGTGGCCGAGGTCGACCTGGGCACGTCGGCCGCCGACCTCTCGCCGATCGACCAGGGGCGTCTGTCGGCGCAGCTGGTGTGGACGTTGCGCCAGGTGTCCGACGTCAAGGGCGTGCGGGTCGGTGCCGGGGCGACGACCCTCACGCCCACCGGCGGTGCCGTGCAGTCGATGGGCTCGTGGTCGCGCTACGGACCCCGCGAGCAGAGCGAGCCGTACGTCGTGGTCGACGGACGTCGCCGCGAGGCGGCCGAGCTCGACGGCCGCCGCCTCCGTGACCTGCCCGCGGTCTGGGACGTCGACCCCGACGACACCGCCGAGCTGGTGGTCGGCCGGGAGCGGCTCGCGACCCTCTCACGCGACCGCGAGCGCCTGCTGGTGCGTCGCACGTCGGGAGCCGACCGTGTCGAGGTCGCCGTCGACCGGCTCGTCGCGGCGCAGTGGACCGCGGACGACACGCTCGTCGTCGTCGACCGGCCCGGCGGTCTGCGGGTCAGGGTGGTGGAGCCGCAGGCGACGCGCATGCTCCCGCTCGGCGGTCTCGCGGGGCTCGACGTCACCTCCCTCGCGATCTCGCCCGACGGCGCCCGGTACGCGGTGACCACGGCCGGCGACGACGGCCGGGTGCGGGTGGGAGCGGTCCGCCGCTCGGGCGACGACGCCGTGGTCGGGCTCGGGCCCAGTCGTCCCCTTCCGTGGCAGGTCGGGCGGCCGTCGTCCGTGGGGTTCGTCGACGGCGTGCGGCTCGCGTTCTTCGGCGACACCGAGCTCGGCCGGCAGGTCTTCGAGGGCCTCGTCGACGGGACGTCGCTCGAGGGCGGCGCCGCGGGCGGGGCGCCGATCCTGCCCGACGTCGCACCACGGACGCTCGTGGTCGAGGGGGAGCGCCGCTGGGCGGTCGACCGGCGCGACCGGCTCTGGTACCTCGGCCCGGACTCGACGTGGACCCGGCTCGGCATCACCCGGGTCGCGTCGTTGTCCCCAGGCGCCTGAGCGTCGCGGCCCCACGACCGCAGCGTCCACAGGGTCGTGGTCCGCTCGGCGGACGGTGCGCGGAGCGCCCCACCCTGGCCCCATGGACCCCTGGCTCGCCGCGGCCGACCTCGCGCTCGGCGCGGCGTGCGCCGGGTGCGGACGCGTCGCGCTCGACCTGTGCCCCCGGTGCCGCGCGGCCCTGCGGCCCGACCCTCGCCGGGTCGCCGTCTCGCCGGTGCCCGTCGTGGCGGCCGGTGAGCACGAGGGTCTGCTGCGCGAGGTCGTGCTCGCGTGGAAGCGCCGCGGCCACACGAGGCTGACCCCCGTGCTCGGGACGCTCCTGGCGGCGTCGGTGTGCGCGCTGGGCCCGGGCGACCGGGTGGTCCTGGTGCCCGTGCCGACCACCCGGCGCAGCCGTCGGCGCCGCGGCGGCGACCTCGTCGGCCAGGCGGCCGCCCACGCCGCGCGGGCCCTGGACGAGGTCGGTGTACGAGCCCAGGTCGTGGCGGCCCTCGCGATGGAGCGCGAGCCGCGCGACCAGGTGGGACTCGGTGCGCACGAGCGTCGGGCCAACCTCGACGGTGCGCTGCGGCGGTCGTGGCGCGCGGTGCCGGGCACCGCCGACGTCGTGCTCGTCGACGACGTCGTCACCACCGGTGCCACGCTCGCCGAGGCGGTGCGGGTGCTCGCGGCCGGCGGCACCACCATCCTGGGCGCCGCCGTCGTCGCCGCGCGACCCGGTCCGCCGACCGCCCGTTCCTGAACGTCGCCGAGGAACTCCGTGTTCCTCTGGTGTCCGCGCGCCGGTCGGTCTAAGTTCGATGGCATGTAAACATCGCACGACCGAGCGCAGGGAGGCCCCCATGGAAATCGTCGTCAACGGCCGCAACAGCGAGATCTCCGACCGGTTCCGCCAGCACGTCGAGGAGAAGCTCCACCGGATCGAGAAGTACGACCAGCGCCAGAAGATCAACCGCGTCGAGGTCGAGGTCACCCACGAGAAGAACCCGCGGCAGCACGAGCAGGCCGCGCGCGTGGAGATGACGCTCCGGTCGCGGGGTCCGGCGGTCCGGGCCGAGGCCAGCTCGACCGACCAGCACTCGGCGCTCGACGCCGCCATCGACAAGCTCGAGGCCCGGCTGCGGCGTGCCGCCGACCGCAAGCGCATCAGCCACGGCAAGCGACGTCCCGTCTCGATCGCGGAGATGCCCGCCGAGGTGCCGTCGGGCCTGCTCGACGGGTCCCGCGAGGACGCCGACGTCGAGACCACCACGGTCGCCGGTGTGCACGTGCAGGGCGACTGCCCGCTCGTGGTCCGCGAGAAGACGCACCGGGGCGTCCCCATGACCCTCGAGCAGGCGCTCTACGAGATGGAGCTCGTCGGCCACGACTTCTATCTGTTCCTCGAGAAGGACTCGATGCGACCCAGCGTCGTGTACCTCCGCAAGGGCTACGACTACGGAGTCATCCACCTCGACGTCGACGAGTCCGGCGACCTGTCGGGCGACGTCGCCCCCTGACGGATGCCGCTCGTGCGTGGCATGATGCACGAGTGACTTCTCGGGCGCCCCGCATCCGCGTGCTGCTCGTCGACGACCAGGAGCTCTTCCGGCGCGGCGTGTCGATGGTCCTGGGCGCCGACGCCGATCTCGAGCTCGTCGAGGTCGGTGACGGCGACCAGGCCATCGCGGCCGTCGAGGAGACACCCGCCGACGTGGTGCTCCTCGACGTGCGGATGCCGGGGCGGTCCGGCGTGGAGGTCTGCAAGACCATCAAGTCGATCTCGCCGTCGACCGGCATCATCATGCTGACCGCGAGCGACGAGGAGTCCGACCTCTACGAGTCGATCCGCAGCGGCGCCTCGGGCTACCTGCTCAAGGACGGCTCGACCTACGACCAGGTCGCGGAGGCCGTGCGGCTCGTCGCGGCGGGCCAGTCGCTCATCAGCCCCAGCATGGCGACCAAGCTGCTCGACGAGTTCGTGCAGATGTCGCGCAGCCCGGCGCCGGCCACCGCACAGCTGACCGCCCGCGAGCTGCAGGTGCTGCGGCTCGTCGCCAAGGGGCTGAGCAACCGTGAGATCGCCGAGGAGCTGTTCATCAGCGAGAACACGGTCAAGAACCACATCCGCAACATGCTCGAGAAGCTGCAGATGAAGTCGCGCATGGAGGCCGCCATGTACGCCGTGCGCAGCAACCTGCTCGACGACCCGGTCTGAGCGCCGCCCTGACGCCCCGCGTGGGGTCCCGACGCCGGTGTCGGTGCCGCCGGGCAGGATGCTCGACGTGACCGAACGTCTCACCACGCTGCAGGCCCGGCGGGTCGCCCTCGCCGCCCAGGGCTTCACCCGCGCGCGTCCGGCCGCCGTCGGGCGTCCCCACCTGCGCAGCACGCTGCGCCGGCTCGGGTTCTTCCAGATCGACTCGGTCAACGTGCTCCAGCGTGCCCACCACCTGCCGCTGTACTCCCGGTGCGGGCCCTACGACCTCGAGCTGTTCCACCGTGCGGCCGGCCGGTCGCCGCGGCTCATGTTCGAGTACTGGGCGCACGTCGCCACCTTCGTCGACGTCGACCTGTGGCCCGCCATGCAGCACCGGATGGCGTCGCGGCGCGGGCTCTGGGGCGGACCCGACCGCGTCGCGCGCGAGCAGCCGGAGCTCGTCGACGCCGTGCTGGCGCACGTGGCCGAGCACGGGCCGCTCACCGCGCGCCAGGTCGACGCCGCCCTCGGCGAGGAGCGCGTGCGCGACCGCTCGCACTGGGGATGGAACTGGACGGCCACCAAGAACGCCCTCGAGTTCCTCTTCCACGGCGGACAGCTGACGTCGGCGCGTCGCACGGCGCAGTTCGAGCGCGAGTACGACCTGCCGGAGCGGGTCATCCCGGCCGACGTCCTCGCGCGGCCGGCCCTCGACGAGGCCGAGGCGCACCGCGTGATGGTCGAGCACGCGGCCCGCGCTCACGGCGTCGCGACCGTCCCGTGCCTGCGCGACTACTTCCGGTCGGCACCGGAGCCGACCCGCGCCGCGGTCGAGGACCTCGCCGACGCCGGCGTGCTGCTGCCCGTGCGCGTGCAGGGGTGGGACCGGCCCGCGTGGCTGCACCACGAGGCCGCGCGACCCCGCGCCGTGCGCGCCCGGACGCTGCTGAGCCCCTTCGACCCGCTCGTCTTCGAGCGTGAGCGCACCGAGCGCCTCTTCGGCTTCCGCTACCGCATCGAGATCTACGTGCCCGAGGCGCAGCGCGAGTACGGCTACTACGTGCTGCCGTTCCTGCTGGGCGACGCGATCGTCGCGCGGGTCGACCTGAAGGCGGACCGTGCGCGCGGCACGCTCGTCGTCCACGGCGCGTGGTCGGAGCCCGCCGCCCCGGCGGACACCGCGGCGGAGCTGGCCGAGGAGCTGCGTACGATGGCCCGCTGGCTGGGCCTCGGCAGCGTCCAGGTCGGCGAGCGCGGCGACCTCGCGGCGGACGTCCGCACGTTCGTGTAGCCCTCGGCGCGCCACCCGTGCCCGCCGTGCTGGTCCCGCGGCATACACTGCGAGAGGTCCGTCTCACCAACTCAGGAGTGCGTCCACCGTGCCCAAGGTCATCGACAAGATCCTCCGCGCCGGCGAAGGCAAGATCCTTCGTCAGCTCGCCGCGATCTCGAAGCAGGTCAACGCCCTCGAGGACGAGTTCCGCGCGATGAGCGAGGACGAGCTCCGCGGCATGACCGCGGAGTTCCGGGAGCGGCTCGACCAGGGGGAGACCCTCGACGACCTCATGCCGGAGGCGTTCGCGACGGTGCGCGAGGCCGCGAGCCGCGTGCTCGGGCAGCGGCACTTCGACGTGCAGGTGCAGGGCGGCGCCGCGCTGCACCTCGGCAACATCGCCGAGATGAAGACCGGTGAGGGCAAGACCCTCGTCGCGACCCTGCCCAGCTACCTCAACGCGCTGTCGGGCAAGGGCGTCCACGTCATCACGGTCAACGACTACCTGGCGCGCTACCACGCCGAGTGGATGGGTCGCGTCTACACCTACCTGGGCCTGAGCGTCGGCATGATCCTGCCGAACATGACGCCCCCGGAGCGTCGCGACGCCTACGCGTGCGACATCACCTACGGCACGAACAACGAGTTCGGCTTCGACTACCTGCGCGACAACATGGCCGACGACATCGCGGCCTGCGTCCAGCGCGGCCACAACTTCGCCATCGTCGACGAGGTCGACTCCATCCTCATCGACGAGGCGCGCACGCCGCTCATCATCTCGGGCCCCACCGAGGACGAGGTCAAGTGGTACGGCGAGTTCGCCCGGATCGTCGGCGCGATGAGCATCGACACCCACTACGAGGTCGACGAGAAGAAGCGCACCGTCTCCGTCACCGAGGAGGGCATCGACAAGGTCGAGGACCAGCTCGGCATCGACAACCTCTACGACGCGGTCAACACGCCGCTGATCAGCTTCCTCAACAACGCCATCAAGGCCAAGGAGCTGTTCAAGCGCGACAAGGACTACGTCGTCATCGACGGCAACGTGATCATCGTCGACGAGCACACCGGACGCATCCTCGACGGACGTCGCTACAACGAGGGCCTGCACCAGGCCATCGAGGCGAAGGAGGGCGTGCGGATCCGCGAGGAGTACCAGACGCTCGCCACCATCACGCTGCAGAACTACTTCCGGCTCTACGACAAGCTCGGCGGCATGACCGGTACGGCCATGACCGAGGCGAGCGAGTTCGACAAGACCTACAAGCTCGGCGTCGTCCCGATCCCGACCAACAAGCCGGTCGCGCGCATCGACCAGCCCGACCTCGTGTACCGCACCGAGGCGGCGAAGTTCGACGCCGTCGTCGCCGACATCGAGGAGCGCCACGCCACGGGCCAGCCGATCCTGGTCGGCACCACGAGCGTCGAGAAGAGCGAGCGGCTGTCCAAGCTGCTGAAGAAGCGCGGCATCCCGCACGAGGTCCTCAACGCCAAGCAGCACGAGCGCGAGGCCGCGATCGTCGCCGTCGCCGGTCACCGCGGCGCCGTCACCGTCGCCACCAACATGGCCGGTCGAGGCACCGACATCATGCTCGGCGGCAGCGTCGAGTTCCTGGCCGACGCCGAGCTGCGCAAGCAGGGTCTCGACCCGCTCGAGAACGCCGAGGAGTACTCGGCCGCCTGGCCGGCGACGCTGGAGCGCATCGAGGCGCAGGTCGCCGAGGAGAAGGAGGCCGTGCAGGCCGCCGGCGGCCTCGCCGTCATCGGCACCGAGCGGCACGAGTCCCGACGGATCGACAACCAGCTGCGCGGCCGGTCCGGACGTCAGGGCGACCCGGGCGAGACCCGCTTCTACCTGTCGCTCGAGGACGACCTGATGCGCCTGTTCAAGGCCGACTGGGTCAACTGGGTCCTGCAGACGATGAAGATCCCGGACGACGTGCCGATCGAGAACAAGCGCGTCACGAACGCGATCGCGTCGGCCCAGACGCAGGTCGAGGCGCAGAACTTCGAGACCCGCAAGAACATCCTCAAGTACGACGACGTGATGAGCCGTCAGCGCGAGGTCATCTACGGCGAGCGGCGCAAGGTGCTCGAGGGCGCCGACCTGGAGGACCAGGTGCGCACGATGATCACCGACACCGTCACGGGCTACGTGACCGGCGCCACCGAGGGCTTCCCCGAGCAGTGGGACCTCGAGCAGCTGTGGACCGCGCTGAGGACGCTCTACCCGGTGTCGCTGACGATCGAGGAGGTCGAGGAGGAGGCGGGCGGCCGTGAGGCCCTGTCGCGCGAGTCGCTCGTCGAGACGATCACGGCCGACGCGCTGACCGCGTACGACCGTCGCGAGGAGGAGCTCGGCGCGCCGGTCACGCGCGAGCTGGAGCGTCGCGTGGTGCTCAGCGTCCTCGACCGCAAGTGGCGCGAGCACCTCTACGAGATGGACTACCTGCGCGAGGGCATCGGCCTGCGTGCCTACTCCCAGCGCGACCCGCTGGTGGAGTACCAGCGCGAGGGCTACGAGCTGTTCAGCGCCATGATGGACGGCATCGCCGAGGAGTCCGTCGGCTTCCTGTTCAACCTCGACGTCCAGGTCGAGGAGACCCCGGCCGACGACGAGGAGCACCCGCACCTGCAGGCCAAGGGCCTGGAGCCGAAGGGCGAGCAGAAGCTGTCCTACTCCGCCCCGTCGGAGGACGGCGACGTCGAGGTGCACAGCGAGGCCGACGAGCCCGTCGGCGACAAGCAGCGCCAGGCCAACCAGAAGTCGAAGGCACGGCAGAAGTCCAAGGCCGCCCGCCAGTCGCGCAAGCGCAACCGCTGACCCGGCCGAAGGGCCCGCACCGCCACGGCGGTGCGGGCCCTTCGTCGTGCGGCTACTCCGTACGCCCCAGTCTCAGGCCCACTCGAGTGTCAGGCCCACTCGAGCGCGGTGCAGGTCCAGACCGCGCGGCCACGGGGTGAGGTGACGAGCTCCAGGCGGACGGCGATCGCGTGCGAGCGTCCCCGGTGGACCATGCGGCCCGTGACCTCGACGGCGCGCTCGCTCACCACCGAGAGGTGCACCGACGCGAGCCGACCGCCCGCGGGACGCCGGTCGTGGCGGGTCGGGACGCGGCCCTGTCGCACGAGCGCGGTCACGAGGGCGCGGTGCGCGTCGGGTGTCATCCAGGCCGAGAGCTGCCGTGCCGGACGCCCGCCGCACAGCACCTCGGTCACCCCTCGCATGAACCGGGCGAGCGGTGCCCGCAGCTGTCGGGTCAGCTCCTCCCCGTCGCGGGTCCGCGGGACCGGCACGACCGAGGTGGGCGAGCCGGGCAGCGGCAGCGGGAGCTGCGCCGGCAGCGCGTCCTCGTCGGTGACGAAGCGTGCGGGGGAGCGGAGCTCCGTCGACGTCCTCATGCGGACTCCCGCGGTGCGGTGAGGCGCTGACCGGGCTGCAGCAGGTCCGGGTCGGGACCGACCACGTCGTGGTTCTCCCGGTACCACCGCTCGGTCGACGCGGCGATGTCCGCGGCGGTCGCGCGGGGTCCCGAGCGCGCTGTTGCGATGCTCCACAGCGAGTCGCCGGGAGCCACCACCACCGTGTCGGGGGCCGGCCGCGCGGGCGGTACCGCCGACGCAGCGGCGTCGGCGCCCGACGTGGGGCGGTCGGGCAGGACGAGACCGTCGAGCGTCGAGGCGGCGGCCTTCGGGTCGGGGGGCGTCGGGTCGGGGGAGGACGAGGGAGCGGCGTGCGCGGTGCCGACCGACAACGTCGTGACGACCCCGGCCACCAGCGCGCCCCGGATGGCGCGGGGCAGCAGCCGCGCCGCGACGACGGTCGCCCGGCCGCCGACGAGTGCGAGACCCAGCACCACCGCGGCCCACGCCGCGACCGAGAGCAGGGCGAGCTCGAGGAGGGACGTGAGGGCCGTCGGGAACGACCTCGCGCCCACCCCCGCGACGGTCCGCTCGACGAGCGGTCCTCGTGCGAGGAGCACGACGATCGAGACGAGCCAGCACAGGTGACCGGACCACCGAAGACGCATGATGCTGTTTCCTGACGTTTGATGACGTTTGACGACATCGAAGAACGGAAGTCGCGCTGGGTCAAGGCGTGGTGCACAGGCGAGCCGCCGGACGGGACGGGGGTACGGTGCTGCCATGCGCTGGGAGCGTCTCTTCGCCGAGCTCGAGGCGTCGCTCGAGGACGACGCGCTCCTCGAGCGCGACGCCCTGGTGGCCGAGCTGCGCGACGAGGAGTGGTCCCGGACGCCGTGGCGCTCGTTCCTCGGCGGGCACGTCGAGCTGGAGCTGCTGGGCGCGGGCCGGCTGGCCGGTCAGGTCGGTTTCGCGAACGACCGGCTCGTGCGCCTCGACGCCGGTGGTGTCGAGCACGTGGTCGCGATCGACGCGGTGACCGGGGTGCGCGCCGACGGGCGCGCCCCGGCTCCGTCCCCGGTCGACGCGCGCCTGGGCTGGCCGCACGTGCTGCGCCGGCTGCGCGACGACGGCGACGAGGTCCGGGTGGTCAGGACCGACGGTGCCACGCTCCGCGCCCACGTGACGCGGGTCGTCGAAGGAGCCGTGGTGCTGCGGACCGCCGAGCGCGACCTGCTCGTGCCGCTGCGGGCTCTCGCGGTCGTCACGCTCGGCCGGTGATCACCAGCCGGCAGTGCTGTGCCGGGCGGTGCTGTGCTGGGCGGGGCAGTGCCGGGCAGCGTCAGCGTGTGACGTCGTCGGTCTGGTCCGCGAGGTCGGCGTCCGACAGCTCGGCGACGGCCTGCTCGGCGCGCGCGTACTGACGGCGGATGTAGTCCTCCAGCTGGTCGTTCTCGACCCGCCACTGGTTGCGGCCACCGATCTGGATGCCCTTCAGCTCGCCCGAGCGCACGAGCGCGTACACCTGGCGCACCGTCACGTTCAGCACCTCGGCCACGTCGGCGAGGGTGAGGAAGCGAGGAGTCGCGTCGGACATGGGCCCATGCTCCCACGGCCTGGTGTCACGGGCCGTGACGGTCCCGAGCCTGTGGACGGACGTCCCGATCCACACCCCGTTGCTGGACGACATCGCTGCCATCGCAGTAGAAACGGGCCATGGTGATCGGGCGGGGGCCACGGCCAGGTGGCGAGGACAGCAGGACGGGTGCGGTACCGGCCGGGGCCTCGGGAGGGCCGGCCGCGCGACTGCGGCAGCAGCCCTGGACCGACCCGCGCCTCGTCCTGGGAGTGCTGCTGGTGCTGGGCGCGACGGTGCTCGGAGCATCCGTGGTGGCGGCCGCCGACGACACCGAGCCCTACTGGGCGCTCGCGCGTGACGTCGAGGCCGGCGAGCCGGTCCGACGCGGCGACCTCGTCGAGACCCGCGCCCGGGTCGACGGCGACGCGGCCGACGCGCTGCTGCGCACCGACCAGGAGCTCCCCGGTCGGCTCGAGACGCTGCAGTGGTCCCGGGCCGGGGCGGAGGGCGCCCTCGTCGGCCGCGCCGACCTGGTCGCCGACGGCACGACGGCCACTGTCGAGCTGCCGTTGTCCGTCGCACTCGGGGCGGCGCCCGACGACCTGCGCGCCGGGGAGCGGGTCGACGTCTGGGTCGGGCCGTCGCCCGACGGCGACACCGCCGCGACGGACGCCGGCCCAGCGCGACTGCTGCTCGAGGGCGTCGCGGTCGTCCGGGCCGGGGCGGTCGGGGCCACCGGCGGGGCACGCACCGTGCTCGTCGACGTCGGACCCGACCTCGACGGTGCCACGCTGGCCCGGTTGACGTCCGGTCACGTGACGATCGTGCGGCGCTCGTGACCTCCTCCGCGACACGTCGGGTCGTCCTGGCCGCGGCCGGGGCGGGCTGGGAGGCGGCGGCCGTGCGGGCCCTGGAGGCTGCGCCGGACCTGCAGCTCGTGCGTCGCTGCGTCGACGTCGCGGAGCTCATCGCCGTCGCGCAGACGGGCGACGTCGCGGTGGCGGCGGTCGACCTGTCGGCTCCCGGGCTCGACGTCGAGGCCGTCCGTGCCGTGCGTGCTGCAGGCGTGCGCGTGGTGGGTCTCGGCCCCGCCGACCGCGCGTCCGCTCTCGGCACCGACGCCGTCGGGGCGGGCGACGACGTCGTGTCGGCGCTGCGGACCGTCCAGGTCAGCCGGGGTGACCGACCCGTCCCGGACGGGCCGGTCGACGGGCTGGTTGAGGGCGCCGAGGGGGAGGAGCCGCGTGCCGGCCTCGTCGTGACGGTCTGGGGCCCGTCGGGCGCACCGGGGCGCAGCACCGTCGCGCTCGCGCTGGCCGACGCGATGGCCCGCGACGGCCGGCGCTGCGTGCTCGTCGACGCCGACACCTACGGCGGCGCACAGGCGCAGCAGCTCGGCCTGCTCGACGAGGTGTCGGGCCTGATGGCGGCCTGCCGGGTGGCGAACCAGGGCCACGAGGAGCAGGTCCCGGCCCACCTGCAGGTCGTTCGGGAGGGCCTCGGCGTGCTCACCGGGCTGCCCCGGCCGGACATGTGGGTGCACGTGCGGTCGGCTGCGCTCGAGCGGGTGCTGCGGCAGCTGGCCGACACGCACGACACCGTCGTCGTCGACGTCGCCTCCTGCCTGGAGGCACCCGACGGTCCGGGCGGAGGCCGCGACCAGGCCACCGTCACGGCGCTGACGGTGGCCGACGTGGTGGTCGTGGTGGGCCGGGCCGACCCCGTCGGGCTGACCCGTCTGGTGCGGGGTCTGCACGACCTGCGCGACGTGGTACCCGACGAGCCGGTCGTCGTGCTCAACCAGGTGCGCGACTCGATCGGGTGGAGCGTGGAGCAGCTGGCCTCGACCGTGCACCGGCTCGCCGGGGTCCGCCCGCTCGTCGCGCTGCCCCAGGACGGGCCCACCGTCGACACCGCCGCGCTGCGCGGCGCGACCCTCGCGGAGGTCGACCCGAGGTCGGCGCTCGTCGCCTCCGTCCGGACGCTGGCGACGCTCGTGACCCGGGTCCGTCCCGTGACGCTCACCGCATCCACGACGTGAACCACGCCGCACGCCGGACGTCGGTACCGGTGGTAGGTTCGTCGGGATCTGCGAGGAGTGAGATGCAGCGCCTGAGTCCTCTGGACGCGATGTTCCTGAACCTGGACAGCCCGGACGTGCCCCGCCAGATCGCCTCGCTGGCGATCCTGGAGCCCGGTGGCTCCCTCACCTACGACCGGCTCATCGGCGTCATCAACGAGCGCCTCGACATCGTCCCGCGCTACCGCCAGGTGCCGAGCAAGGTGCCGGGCGCCCTGGGCACGCCGCTGTGGACCGACGACGAGGACTTCGACATCTCCTTGCACGTGCGGCGCTCCGCCCTGCCCCGGCCGGGCACGCGCGACGCGCTCCACGAGCTGGTCGGACGTCTCGTGGCCCGTCGCCTCGACCTCGACCGACCGCTCTGGGAGCTCTACCTCATCGAGGGCCTGGAGGACGGCAGCGTGGCGCTGCTGTTCAAGGCGCACCAGGCGCTCGTCGACGGCTCGGAGACGATCGACCTCGCGCAGGTGCTCCTGGAGGAGACCGACCGGGTCCGCGACATCCCGCACGAGGACTGGAACCCGCGGCCGCGGCCGGGGCCGCTGGGCGTCGTCGCCGCCACGCTCGAGCGCAACGTGCGCCACCCGGGCGAGGCCCTGCGGATCGCCGAGATGAACGTCGGACGCGTCGCGCGGCACCTGCCCGTGGTGGGGGCGGGCGCCCCGTCGCAGCGTGGCGTGCTGTCCGGCACGCTGTCGCGCCACCGCCGGTTCACGACCGTCTCCACCTGCCTCGACGAGTACCGTCGGGTGCGCGACCAGCACGGCGGCACGGTGAACGACGTCGTGCTCGCCGTGATCACCGGCGGCATCCGCGGCTGGATGCTGACCCGCGCCGAGCCGGTCACGGCCAAGACCAGCTTCCGCGCCATGGTGCCGATGTCGGTCGCCGCCGACGACGGCCTCCCGACCTCGCTCGGCTCCAAGGTGCGCGGGCACCTGCTGTCGCTGCCGGTCGGCGAGACGAACCCCGTCGTGCGCCTGCACCAGGTGTCGTACGCGCTGAAGGACCACCGCGAGACCGGGTCAGCCGTCGCCGCCAACCAGCTCGCCAGCCTGCCCGGCTTCGCCACCTCGACGTTCCACGCGGTGGGCGCCCGGGTCGCCGCCGCCGAGACGTCGCGGGGGCACCACCTGACCATCACCAACGTGCCCGGCCCCCAGGAGCCCGTCTACATGGCGGGCGAGCAGGTGGCCGAGGTGTACCCGGCCATCCCGCTCATCGACCAGCGGGTGCTGTCCATCGGGGTCACGTCGTACCACGGCGGCGTGTTCTTCGGGATCGTCGCCGACCGCGAGGCCGTGCCCGACGTCGACGTGCTGGGCCAGTGCATCGAGGAGGCTCTCGAGGAGCTCGTCGAGACGGTGGGCCCGCGACGGGGCCGGGCCCCGCGTGGTCGGCAGAACCCGAGGAAGGCATGAGCGTGCGGGTGTGGGTGGGCGTCGACGCCGAGAGGCTGCGGGCCCTGCGCGACGGCAGCCCGCTGGACGGCGAGGTCGTCGCGGCGGAGTCCGACGACGAGCAGCACGAGCTCGAGGCGCTGGAGGCTGCGGCCGAGGACGGCCCGGTCGTCGTCGTGGCCGAGGTGGCGCAGACCCCGGACGGGTCGACCGCCGACGTGACCCTCGCCGACGTGGAGGCGCTGCATCTCGACGCCGACGGCAGCGGGAACCTCGCCTGGTACGCGCCGCAGGAGCTGGAGACGGTCCTCGGCCTGCTCGGCTGAGCCGCGCAGGACGCAGCAGGGCCCCCGACCGCGCCGGTCGGGGGCCCTCGCGCAGCGAGCGCGGATGCGTCGCGGCCGCGGGATCAGAGCCGGCTCTTGCCCAGCTCGACCTCGCCCTTGAGCGATCCCTTGATGGCCTTGGCGACCTCGGGCTCGATCTTCTTGCCGATGAACGGGATCTTCACGGTCACGTCGCCGGTGACGGTGAACGAGGTGCCACCACCCTTGGCCTCCAGGACGGCCGTGCCCAGCATCTCGGCGGGCTGGCCGATGATGCTGACCTTGACGTCGGCCTTGCGGCTGCCGTCGGACGCCGGCGGGCTCCACTTCTCGGTCTGCTTGACCTTCACGGTGTCGCCGGTGAGCTTCTTGACGAAGTCGGGCATCTCGGCCGGCTGGGCGCGCACGATCGTGATCGTCACGGCCCCGCCGGACTCGGTGACGTCGACGTCGATGTCGCGCGCGCCGGCGTCCTCGGCGGCCTCGGTGCGGAACGCCTCGCTGGAGATGAGGCCGAACACGGCCTCGACGTCGGCGTCGCCGTAGGAGTGGGTCTCGTTGATCTTCATGGCGTCATCCTTGCAGTTCTGGACTCAGGAGGCGGGCTGTTCGGGCGCGGACTCGACCTGAGGCGCCGACGACGTCCCGAGCTGGCCCTTCAGCTCCGCGAGGCGCGCCTCGATCTCGAGCTGCGTCGTGTCGGCCTCCAGCTCCTCGAACTGCGCGTCGAGGCTCGAGGACTGCAGCTCGGCGTGCCCGGCCACGCGGGCCTCCTCGCGCCGCACCTTCTCCTCGAAGCGGGAGAGCTCGCTCGTGGGGTCGAGGACGTTGATGGAGCCCACTGCCTGCTGCACCTGGGCCTGTGCCGCGGCCGTCTTCTGGCGCGCGACGAGCTGGTCGCGACGGGTCTTGAGGTCGTCGAGCCGGCTGCGCATGGTGACCAGCCCGGTCTTGAGCTTCTCGACCGTCTCGTTCTGCTGGGCGATCGCGGGGGCGGCCGACTTGGCCTCGTTCTCGAACCCGATCTGCTTGCCGAGCGCGACCTTGGCGAGCTGGTCGAAGCGGTCGGCCTCGGACGGCTGACCGGCGGTGCGCAGGGCGTCGGCCTTCTGCGACGCGGCGATCGCCTTCGCGCCCCACTCCTTGGCGGCGGCGACGTCCTCGGCGTGGTCGGCCTCGGCGAGCCGCAGGTTGCCGATCGTCTGGGCCACGGCGTCCTCGGCCTCGGCGATGCTGTTGGTGTAGTCGCGGACCAGCTGGTCCAGCATCTTCTCGGGGTCCTCGGCCTTGTCCAGCATCGCGTTCACGTTCGCGCGGGTCAGCTGGGCGATGCGACCGAGGATCGACTGCTTCTGGGCCATGGTGCTCTCTCTTCCGGTGGGACGTGCGGGTGTGCTGGTCTCGGGTCAGAACCGGCCGCCGCCGCTGCGACGGGTCCGTCTGCTGCTGGAACGGGGGCTACGGGTACGGCGGCTGGCGGCGCGGCTGCTCGAGCGGGTCGTCCGTCCAGAGCGTCGGACGCGTCCACGGCTGCCCGACCCCACGGCCAGGCCACCGAGGATGCCGCCGAGGGAGAGGTCGTCGCTCGGTGCCGACGACGCACGCCAGGCGGCCACGTCGGCCTCGGCGCTCGTCTGCGCCTCCTTGACGAGCCCGGCAGCGCGCTCCAGCGTCCGGGTGGCCTCGTCCGGGTCACGGTCCACGGCCTGCCGTCCGGCGTCGAGCAGGCGGGCCGCCTCCGACAGTCGCGTGCGTGCGGTGCTGCCGACGGCGCCCCGGTGCGTCTCGACGTAGGTGGACACGGCCGAGACGGTGGCCGTCACCTGGGCCAGCAGGTCGTCGGCGGTGTCGGCGGCGTGCGCGAGGTCGTCGCGCGCCGTGTCGACGGCGTCGAGGAGGGCGACGGCCTGGCCGGTGGCCTCCTCCGCGGTGCGCAGCCGCACGGCTGCGGTGGCGTGGTCCGAGGCGCCGAGCGCGGCGCGGGCCTGGCTGAGCTGCTCGGTGGCGCTGCGGGTGAGCGACTCCGCGCGGGTGACGTTGCCCGAGACGGCAGCCAGCGCGCTGCCCGCGTGCTCGGCCTGCAGCGCGCGCAGGGTGTCCGACGTCGGCGCCAGGCGCGCGACGACCGTGTCGAGCCGCTGCTGCAGCGTGTCCGCCACCTCGGGCGCGCGGGTCTGCAGGTCGCGCAGGGCGTCGAGGCGCTCGACCTGGGCGTCGAGCGCGTCGTCGACGGTGTCGCACAGGTGCAGCACACGCGACAGCAGGACCCGACGCTCTGCGTCGGTCTCGGGCTCGGCGTCGTCGAGACGTTGACGCAGCGTGAACGCCTCGCGCAGCGTGGCCCGGCCCTCGTCGACCGTGCGCCGGACGTCGGCAGCGGCGGCCTCGCCGAACTGCGCCTCGGCGAAGCCCACCTCCTGGGCCACCGTCTGCAGCAGGTCGTCGACCTCCACCAGGGCCTCGGCCACGGCAGCCTCGAGCTCCTCGTCGTCGAGGATCGCCGCGGGATCGACCGGCTGGCCGTGCTCGTCGACCACCGGATGCGTGTGGTCGAAGCGTCGGCGGGAGCGGTGGACGCCGTAGGCGGCGCCGGCGGCCACGACGGCCGTGCCGCCGACGATCCAGCCCCACGGGATGCCGGTGTCGCGGTCGACCTCGGTGAGTCCGCGCGCCGCCCCGGTGGCCGCGCCGGCCCAGTCGTCCTCCCGCAGGGCGGGCAGGATGAAGTCGCGGTCGACCTTCTCCAGGTCGGCGTCCGAGAGCTCGTCGCTGTCGGCGTCGTACCCGTAGGACCGGGACTCCAGCGCCACCGCCAGCAGCACGTCGGTGCGACCCAGCCCGGACCGCTCGGCGGTGCGCGTCGCCCACTCGGCGCCGGTGAGCCCGTCGAAGGTGCGCACGTACACGACGAACAACTGACGGCCGGTGTCGCGGTAGTAGCGGTCGAGGGCCGCCTGGACCTGCGGACGGTCGCTGCCGAGGGCGTCGGCGCGGTCGGTGATCTGTCCACTGACGTCGACGGGCTCCTCCGCCGCGGCCGGCCCGGCGCCGACCACCCCGGCCCCGACCCCGACGATCCCGAGGGTGAGCAGGGCCGACGTCACGACCAGGGCACGGCGGATGGAGCGCGGCATCACACGTCGATCCTTGCGGATCGCTGGTTGCGGGACAACCGCGCGCGCCGGGGCGGGTCGGCTCACCCGGTCCTGGCCGCGCCCCGCCGGAACATCCACCCGCGCATGAGCAGGAACCGGCCCACCGTGACGAGCAGGTTCGCCGCGGTGAGCACCACGACCTCGAGCCCTCGATGTTGGGTGCCCGCCACCTCGTGCAGCAGCCCGAGGGCACCGCTCGTCACGACGATGCCGGCACCGAGCACGACGAGTCCCTGGAGCTGGTGCACGGCGGCTCCGCCCGGGCCGCGCACCCCGAACGTGAACCGACGGTTGGCGGCGGTGTTCGCCACGGTCGTGAGCAGCAGGGCCGCCACGTTCGCGCCCTGCGCGCCGAGCGGCCCGCGCAGCCCGAGGTAGAGGGCGGCGAAGGCGAGGGTCGAGAGCACGCCGACCACGGCGAAGCCCGCCAGCTGGGCGGAGAGCCCGCCGGCCGCACCCTGGCGCGAGACGCGGCCGAGCTCCGCGGCGACCTCGGCCACCGGTACCCGACCACGGACGAGCGACCAGCCGAGCCGCGCCATGCCGCGCAGGTCGTCGAGGGCGGTGCGGAGCACGTCGACGCTGCTGTCGGGGTCGTCGACCCAGTCGACCGGCACCTCGTGGATGCGCAGCCCCGACCGCTCGGCCACGACGAGCAGCTCGGTGTCGAAGAACCACGCGTCGTCGTGCACCAACGGCAGGAGCCGGTCGGCGACGTCGCGGCGGATCGCCTTGAAGCCGCACTGGGCGTCGCTGAACCGGGCGCGCATCGCACCACGCAGCAGGTAGTTGTACCCGCGGGAGACGATCTCGCGCCGAGGTCCGCGCACCGTGTGCGACGTCCGGGCGAGCCGGCTGCCGATGGCCAGGTCGGAGTGACCGGTGAGCAGGGGCGCCACGAGCGGCAGCAGCGCGTTCAGGTCGGTCGAGAGGTCGACGTCCATGTAGACGAGGACGTCGGCCTCCGAGCTCGACCATGCTGCCTTGAGCGCGCGACCCCGCCCCTTCTCCTCCAGGTGCACGACCCGGACGCCGGGGTGGCTCGCGGCGAGCTGGTCGGCGAGCGCGCCGGTGCCGTCGGTGCTGGCGTTGTCGGCCACCGTCACGGTGGACGCGAGGGGCAGCGCCGCGAGGTGCGCGACGACCGCCTCGACGGACGCCACCAGGCTGCGCTCCTCGTTGAACACCGGGATCACGACGTCGAGCGTGCCGACCCGCCGCGCCGGCGACGTGGCCGGCTCCATCACGGCGCTCACTGCACGCCGCCCGACAGGTCGTACAGCGTCGTGCCGTCGACGGTCGTGGCGGTGAACGTCGCCTCGACCCACTCCTGGATCTCGGTGCTCGTGCTGCCGCTCGCGCCCGGCCCGCCACGCCCGCCTCCGCGTCCGCCACCCGCGATGAACCAGTGGACCTCACCGTCGGCGACGAGCTGCTTGAACTCGCTGAGGGTGGGGGAGGGGTCGGAACCGTTGAAGCCGCCGATCGCCATGACCGGCTCCTCGGTGGACAGCTGGAAGCCGGCGGCGCTGTTGGAGCCCACTGCCGCCGCGACCCAGGTGTAGGAGTCGGCGTCCCGGGTGAGCAGGGCGTCGACCTCGGCCGACGACGTCGGGCCCTCGAGCAGCCCGCCGGCGCCGGCGCCGCCGCTCGGCCTGCCCTGTCCGGTCGCGGACCCGGTCTGGCCCTGCGGGAAGCCCTGACCCTGGGGGAAGCCCTGACCCTGAGGCGCGCCCTGCGGCGCACCCTGCTGGCCGGTGGCGCCGGGGCGACCTCCCGGGAAGCCGCCTGGGGGACGTCCGCCGCCGAAGCCGCCCGGTCCACCGCGACCGGTGTCGGGCCCGGCGGTCGGGATCGAGCCGGTGTGCGGCGAGGCGGCGGTGTCGACCGCGTAGACGGCCGGCCCGGCCAGCATCGTCACCACGGCTGCCCCGGCCAGACCGAGACCGAGGCGCCGCGCCGCGCGGTAGGGGAGTCGACGCCGGACGACCGGCAGCGCGAGGATGGCGCCGGTGACGAGCACGCCGGCGACCGCGACGGTCGGCGCGAGCCAGGGCAGGAACCCGTCGGCACGACGCAGCAGCACCACCGCCATGGCCGTCGTCGCGAGTAGCACGGCCGCGGCCCCGACGACGGCCACCGCCTCCGTGCGGTGACGCCAGAGGAGATGACCGCCGATGCCGATGACCGCGCCGATCGCCGGAGCCAGCGCCACCGTGTAGTAGGCGTGGAAGATGCCGGCCATCAGGCTGAACGTCAGGCCCGTGACCAGCAGCCAGAGACCCCAGGCGACGAGGCCCGCCGTGTGGGGCGCAGACCGCCAGCCCCGGCCGGCACGCACCGCGAACCAGAGGCCGAGCCCGAGCAGCAGCAGCGCCGCCGGGAGCAGCCAGGCCACCTGACCGCCGATCTCGGCGTCGAACAGCCGCGTGAGGCCGGTCTGGCCCCACATGCCGCCGCCGGCGCCACCACCGCCGCCGCCGACGGAGCCGACCTCGTCGCCGTTCAGCCGTCCGAGGCCGTTGTAGCCGAGCGTCAGCTCCAGGATCGAGTTGTGCTGCGAGCCGCCGATCCACGGTCGGCTCGATGCCGGCCACAGCTCGACGGCCAGCACCCACCAGCCGCCGGCGACGACCATCGCGGCGAACGCGACCAGCAGGTGCCCGACCCGACGCCAGAACGGCACGGTGGCGGCGAGCAGGTAGACGCCGCCGAGCGCCGGGAGGACGAGGAAGGCCTGCAGCATCTTCGTGAGGAAGCCGAACCCGACGAGGACGCCGGCGAGCGCGAGCCAGCGCACCGCGCGCGTGGGGTCCTCCAGGGCGCGCAGCGTCGCCGCCGTCGCGCCCACGAGGAGGAGCACGAGCAGCGCGTCGGGGTTGTTGAACCTGAACATCAGCGTCGCCACCGGCGTCAGGGCGAGCACGAGACCGGCGGCGAGGCCGGCCCAGGCGTTGCCGGTGGTCCGGCGCACCGTCCCGTGCAGCAGCCAGACCGTCGCGACGCCCATGAGCGCCTGCGGCACGAGGATGCTCCACGACGACAGGCCGAAGAGGCGCACCGACAGGGCCATCACCCACAGCGACATCGGCGTCTTGTCGACGGTGATCGAGCTCGCCGCGTCGGAGGAGGCGAAGAACATCGCCTTCCACGACGCGGAGCCCGCCTGCGCGGCGGCGGAGTAGAACGAGTTCGCCCAGCCGGACGCGCCCAGCCCCCACAGGTAGAGGGCGGCGGTGCCGGCCAGGAGGAGCAGCAGGGCGGGGCGCGCCGCGGGGTGGTCCTCGGGGCGTCCGCGCCAGAGCCGGGCCAGGGGTCGGGAGGCGGCGTCGCGCTGGGTCGGGGCGTGGGGTGGCTCGGCGGGTCGTGATGTCGCGCGGAGCGTCGTCGTCGGGTGCATGACGTCGATGCTGGGCGGCGCCGCTGGGGTGCTCGTCTCCTCGCGCTGTGGGTCGTCTGTGAGTGGTGGCGCGACTCAGGAGCGAGGCAGCGTGATGCGGAACGTCGTGCTGCCGGGACGGCTCTCGACCTCGACCCGGCCGCCGTGGGCCTCGGCGATCGCCCGGACGAGCGACGTCCCGAGCCCGGCGCCGCCGGACGCCCGGGTGCGCGAGGAGTCGCCGCGGGTGAACCGCTCGAAGACCACGGGCAGCAGGTCGGGGGAGAGGCCGGGGCCGTCGTCGTGCACCTCGACCCGCACCTCGGCGTCGTCGGTCTCGACCCGTGCGGTCACCTCGGTGCCCGGCGGGGTGTGGCGGGTGGCGTTGCGCAGCAGGTTCGTGACGGCCTGGTGCAGCCGCATCGCGTCGCCGGACGCCTCCACGGCGACGTCGGGCAGGGCGAGCCGCCAGCGTCGCTCACGGTCGACGACCTGGGCGTCGGCGACGGCCTCGGCGACGAGCCGGCTCACGTCGACCGGCTCGCGCTCCAGCGGGCGTCCGGCGTCGAGTCGGGCGAGCAGCAGCATGTCGTCGACGAGGGTCGACATCCGCTCGGCCTCCTCCTCGACCTTGGCGAGCTGGTCGGTGCCGGTGCGGCGGCCGAGCTCGGCGTAGCCGCGGATGGTGGCGAGCGGGGTGCGCAGCTCGTGCGACGCGTCGGCGAGGAACTGGCGCACCTGCTGCTCGCTCTCGTGGCGGGCGTCCAGGGCACCCTCGACGTGCCCGAGCAGCCGGTTGAGCGCCTCACCGACCTGGCCGACCTCCGTGCCGGGGTCGGTGAGCGCGTCGGGCACGCGCGCCGTGCGGCCGACCTCGCCGGAGTCGAGCGGGAGGGCCGAGACCTCGTGCGCGGTGGCGGCGACGTCGCGCAGCGGGCGCAGCTGGCGACGCACGAGGGCAGCGCCGACCCCCGCGGCGACGGCAGCCCCGGCGACGGTGAGCAGCACCTCCCACCAGAGCAGCTGGGTGAGGGTCTGGTCGACGTCGTCGGTGGGCAGTCCCTGCACGACGACGGTGCCGTCGGGGGTGGTGGTGGCGGCGACACGCACCGACCCGAGGCCGGGGAGGTCGACGGTGCGGGGCTTCTCGTCGACCTCGACCTCGCCCAGGCTCTGCAGCGCGGTGGTGGAGAGGCCGCGCAGGCTCCCGCTGGCCGTGATCTGCACGCCGCTGCCGCAGTCCGCGGTGTACACGGCGGTGAGGCTGCCGGCGGCCTGCCCGAGCGGTGGCCGGGGCCGTTCCCCGCACACGACGTCGACGCGTCCGCCCGGCCCGCCGGGTCTGCCCCCGGGGCCGAGCGGGTTGCCGCGTGCCTCGGTGCTCGCGCGGTCCATCGCCTGCGCGAGCTGCGCGTCGAGCCGGTCGGTGAGCGAGCTGCGCATGAGCAGGGTCGCGGCGGCGGCGACCAGCAGGCTCGCCGTGGCCACGAGCACGACGACGGTCAGGACGAGCCGGCGGGTGAGGCTCATGCGGTCTCGGCCGGCTTGAGCACGTAGCCGGCTCCGCGCTTGGTGTGGATCATCGGCTCGCGGCCGGCGTCGATCTTCTTGCGCAGGTAGGAGATGTAGAGCTCGACGACGTTGGCCTGACCGCCGAAGTCGTAGTTCCACACGCGGTCGAGGATCTGCGCCTTGCTGAGCACGCGACGTTGGTTGCGCATGAGGTAGCGCAGCAGCTCGAACTCGGTCGCGGTGAGCTCGATGGAGGTGCCCGCGCGGGTGACGTCGCGGCTGTCCTCGTCGAGGGTGAGGTCGCCGACGGTGACGACGTGGTCGGAGCGCTGCTCGAGCACACCGGTGCGGCGCACGAGGGCGCGGACGCGGGCGACGACCTCCTCGAGGCTGAACGGCTTGGTCACGTAGTCGTCGCCGCCCGCGGTGAGCCCGGCGACCCGGTCCTCGACGGCGTCGCGTGCGGTGAGGAACAGCACGGGCACGCGGTCGTCGTGCTGGCGGACGCGGCGCAGGACCTCGAGACCGTCGACGTCGGGCAGCATCCAGTCGAGCACGATCACGTCGGGGGCGTGGTCGCGGGCGGTGGACACGGCCTCGCGTCCGGTGGCGGCGGTCCGCACGTCCCAGCCCTCGTAGCGCAGCGCCATCATGAGCAGCTCGGCGATGTTGGGCTCGTCGTCGACGACGAGGACGCGCAGGGGCGTGCCGTCGGCGCGGGTGAGGGGCGCGGTCATGGGTCCAGTGTGGACGGCCTGTCCGTCGCCTGTCCGTGCGGAACCTGTGCGGTTCCTGTGAGCGGGCTGCGTGCGGGTCAGGCGGCGCCGAGGTCGGCGGCGATGCTGCTCTCGAGCACGCGGACGCGGGCGCGTGTGGCGTCGGCGAGGCGGGTGGTGCGCTGCGCCTCGGCGAGGTCGCCGACGGAGACGAGGTGCTGCACGAGCGGCTCGAGGTCGTCGAGGTGCACGCCGTCGACGAGGCTGGTGACCTCGATCAGCTCCGAGAGCAGGGCGTGGAGCAGGAGGTGGGCGTCGAGGTCGCCGTCGGCGGGCTGGGCACCGATGACGAGGCGCAGCTGCTGGCCGAGCGAGAACGCGACCTCGGGCGTGAGGGCACGCTCCTCGACGGCTGCGACGACGAGCACGAGGACGTCGGCGAGTCCCTCGCGCGGGGGGAGGGCGGCGGCCTCGCCGAGGAGGCTGCGCAGGTAGGCGTGCGGTACGAGGGCGTCGTCGTCGAACGACGGCTGCACCACGCGGGTGGTCGTCACCATGTCTTCCACTTCTCCCCACTCCCAGAGGACATGCTCCCGAACTGCAGGCGCTTGCGCTCTAGCCCGAACGGATCATTTCCGCAGTCCGATTCCCACTGTACGTGACCGATCACACGCTTGACCAGCCGTGACTGCACGACGTGACGACCGGGGCAGCGCCGGCGTGAGCGTCCGAAGCGCGATCCGCTCCTGGGGCGGACACACCACCTCACGAGCGGTGTGTGTCGCCGTGCAGTCTTCGCTGGCAGAGTCCCTGTGACGGCGAGCGAACGTGCGGAGCAGGGTCGACGTCCTTCTGGAGGTTGCAGGTGAAGGCGAGTGTCGTGGCGGTGACGGCGTGCGCGCTGCTCCTGTCGGGCTGTGAGGGCGCTGAGAGCGGGGATGCGAGCGCGGGGGTGACCATCCTCCGCCCGAGCGAACGCGAGGTGCTCCACGGCGTCGAGGGGGAGTCGCTCGACGGTGCACCGGTCGACCTGGACAGCTACCGCGGCAAGGTCGTCGTTGTGAACTGGTGGGGCTCGTGGTGCGCTCCTTGTCGCAAGGAGGCCCCGGTCTTCGCAAAAGTGTCCGATGAGGCGCCGTCGGACGTGGCCTTCATCGGTCTTCTCGCGCGGGACTCGCCTGCCGCTGCGCGAGCCTTCAACGAGCGTTTCGGGATCCGGTACCCGACCTTGGTCGACCGCGACAGTCGTCTTGCCCTGCGGTTCAGCCAGGTGCTCCCTGTCCAGGCCGTCCCGGGTACGTGGGTGCTCGACACCCGCGGACGGGTGGCCGCGCGGATCGCATCGGCCGAGGTCACCCCGACCTTGCTCCGCGACGTCGTCGACGAGGTGCGGGGCTCCTGACGCGGGTTGCGACCGTCCGTCCGTCCCACTTGTCCACAGTTTCGGCGGGCGGCCCCTTCACAGATCGCGCCGTTCTTGTCATGGTCCTGGTCATCGACACGACTTCTCGGGGGACAGGTCAGTGGTGGATCCGGTGCAGGCGACGCTCGCGGAGCGGGTGCGCGAGCAGGTGCGACGTCGGCGGCTCGACCCTCAGACGGACGCCGATGCGGTGCGCGAGGTGGCGCACGAGGTGGTGGCCGAGCACGAGCGACGGTCGTTGACGGGGGCGGTGCGCTCGTTGGAGGAGCCTGAGCGGGTGGTCGGCGGGATCGTGGCCGACGTGGCCGGGCTCGGGCCGTTGCAGCCGTTCCTGGACGACCCGACGGTCGAGGAGGTGTGGATCAACGAGCCCGACCGGGTGTTCGTCGCGCGGGAGGGTCGGCACGAGCTGACGTCGGTCATCCTCACGGCCACGCAGGTGCGGGAGCTGGTGGAGCGGATGCTGTCGACATCGGGGCGCCGGCTCGACGTGTCGCAGCCGTTCGTCGACGCGATGCTTCCGGGTGGCCACCGGTTGCACGTGGTGCTCGACGGGATCGCGCGCGGGTTCAGCGCCGTCAACGTCCGCAAGTTCGTGGCGCGGGCACACTCGTTGGAGGACCTCGTCGAGCTCGGGACGATCGACGCCGCCGTCGCGCGGTTCCTGCGGGCGAGCGTCGTGGCGGGGCTGAACGTCGTGGTGTCCGGCGGGACGCAGGCGGGCAAGACGACCCTGCTGAACTGTCTGGCGGCGGCGATCCCCGGGTCGCAGCGGCTGATCACCGTCGAGGAGGTGTTCGAGCTGCAGTGCGGCCGCCACCCCGACTGGGTGGCGCTGCAGTGTCGTCAGGCCGGCCTGGAGGGCACGGGCGAGGTGACGCTGCGGATGCTGGTGAAGGAGGCGCTGCGCATGCGGCCGAGCCGCATCGTCGTGGGCGAGGTCCGTTCGGCCGAGGCGCTCGACATGCTGCTCGCCCTCAACGCCGGGCTGCCCGGCATGGCCAGCGTCCACGCCAGCTCGGCGCGGCAGGCGCTCACGAAGCTGTGCACGCTGCCGCTGCTCGCCGGTGCGAACATCACCAGCGACTTCGTCGTGCCGACCGTCGCGACGTCGATCGACCTCGTCGTCCACACCGCGCTCGGCGCCGACGGGCGGCGCGCGGTCCAGGAGGTCACGGCGGTCAGCGGACGGGTCGAGAACGGGCACATCGAGTCCGAGACGGTGTTCGTGCGCGACGGCGGCGTGCTGCAGCGTGGTCACGGGCGACCGTCGCGCACCGAGGCGTTCGCGCGCGTCGGCATCGACCTCGACGCCGTGCTCGCCGCGAACGGAGACGGACCGTGGCCGCGCTGACCGGTCTGTGCGCCGGGGCCGGCGTCGCGCTCGTGCTGTGGTGGCTCGTTGCGCCGCTGCCGCGGCGCAGGGCGTCGGGTCGACGTCGGGTGCGAGAGCTGCTCGACCGCGCCGGGCTGTCCGACGTGGAGCCCGGTGCGCTGCTGGCCCTGTGCGTCGGGTCGTTCGTCGTCGCCGGCCTGGTGATGACGGCGGTGTCGGGGGTGCTGGTGATCGGTGTCGTCCTCGGGACGCTCGCGGCGCTGCTGCCCGTGGCGACCCTGCGGGGACGTGCGCGACGTCGGGCACGCGAGCACGCCGACCTGTGGCCCGACGCCGTCGACAACCTCGCGTCGGCCGTGCGGGCGGGGCTGTCGCTCCCCGAGGCGGTCGTGCAGCTGGGGGAGCGGGGGCCGGAGGGTCTGCGTGAGCCGTTCGCGCGGTTCGGTCGCGACTACCAGTCGACGGGGCGCTTCGACGTCGCGCTCGACCGGTTGAAGCAGCGCCTGGCCGACCCCACTGGCGACCGCGTCGTGGAGGCGTTGCGGATCGCTCGCGACGTCGGCGGTGGCGACCTCGGCCGGATGCTGCGCGCGCTGTCCGGCTTCCTGCGCGAGGAGGGTCGGACGCGGGGCGAGCTGGAGGCGCGCCAGTCGTGGACGGTCAACGCGGCGCGCCTCGCCGTCGCGGCCCCGTGGATCGTGCTCGCGGCCATGAGCCTGCAGCCCGCGGTCGTCGCGCGGTACGCGACGGGCGCGGGCGCGGTCGTCCTGGTGGGCGGCGCGGTGGTGTGCGTCGTGGCCTACCGGCTCATGCTGTGGCTCGGTCGGCTGCCGGAGGAACGGCGGGTGCTCGCATGACGGCCACGCTCCTGGGAGCAGCAGCGGGCGCCGCGGCGGCGGTCGGGCTGCTGCTGGTCGTCGTCGCCTGGTGGCAGGTCCGGCGTCCGACGCCGGCGATGCGGGTCGACCCGTACCTGAGCGACCTCCTGCCCGCTCGAACGCGACCGTCGAGCACGGTCGGTGCGGTCTACGGCCCGTGGCTGCGTGCAGCCGCGGACCTCGTCGGGCGCCTCACCGGCGGGACGGCGAGCGTCGAGCGTCGGCTGGTGCGGCTCGGCTCGCCCTACGGCGTCGACGCGTTCCGCGTGCAGCAGGTGGCGTGGGGTGCAGCGGGCTTCGCGGCGGCTGCAGCACTGGCCGTGATGGTGTGGAGCACGTCGGGCGGCTCGCCGACGGTGCTGCTGGTGCTGTGCGGCGTGGGCCTCGTGGGCGGGGTGCTGGGCCGTGACTCGTTCCTGACCTCCCAGGTGGCTCGACGTGAGGAGCGGCTCGCGGAGGAGTTCCCCGCCGTGGCCGACCTGCTCGCGCTCGCCGTCGCCGCGGGCGAGAGCCCTGTCGCCGGGCTCGACCGGGTGCTGCGCGTGCTGCGTGGCGCGCTCGCCGACGAGCTCGGCCAGGTGCTCGCCGACGTCCGCACCGGGCACACCGTGCCGGCCGCGTTCGACGCCCTGGCCGCGCGCACCGGCGTCGCCAGCATCGCCCGCTTCGCCGAGGGACTCGCGGTGGCCGTAGACCGGGGCACCCCGCTCGTCGACGTGCTGCACGCACAGGCTGCCGATGTCCGGGAGTCCGCCCGCCGCGACTTGATGGAGTCGGGCGGGCGCAAGGAGATCCTCATGATGATCCCCGTCGTCTTCCTCGTGCTGCCCGTCACGGTCGTCTTCGCATTCTATCCGGGCCTCGTCGGCCTGCGTCTGTCGAGCTGAAGGAGTGGTGTCATGTCGTCCCTGACCCTGCGGCTGAGGTCGCGTCTGCTGGAGCCGCCGCACGACGAACGGGGTGACGTGCCGGGGTGGGTGATGATCACCGTCATGTCCGCCGGACTCGTCGCGGTGCTCACGGCGGTCGCCGGCCCGGAGCTGACGGCCATGCTGCGCGACGCGCTGAGCTCGGTGCGCTGATGCGCCGTGAGCGCGGCTCGGCGGTGGTCGACTTCGTGCTCGTCATGGTGCTGCTGGTGCCGTTGGTGCTGGGGATCGTGCAGCTCGGGCTGGTGCTGCACGTGCGCAACACGCTGACCGCGGCGGCGTCGGACGGGGCTCGGGCGGGTGCGCCGCTGGGGGCGACGCCCGAGGACGCGGAGGTGCGGGCGCGGCGGATGATCACCGACTCGCTCTCGGCCCGGTTCGCGCGGTCGGTGAGTGCGACGCGGACGTCGGTCGACGGGGCACCGGCGGTCGTCGTGCGGGTGCGGGCCAGGGTGCCGGCGCTGGGTGTCCTGGGTCCGGGGGTGCCGCTCGACGTGCGCGGGCGGGCGCTGGTGCAGGTGGAGCCGTGAGGGACGAGCGGGGGTCGGCGCCGGTGGAGCTGGTGTGGCTGACGATCCTGCTGCTGGTGCCGTTCGTGTACGTGATGATCGCGGTGTTCGACGCGCAGCGGGCCGCGTACGCGGTGTCGTCGGCGAGCAAGGCGGCGGCGCGGGCGTACGTTCAGGCGCCGGACACGGTGACGGCGACCCAGCGGGCGCAGCGCGCGGCAGCGGTGGCGCTGGGCGACCAGAGGGTCAGTGCCGACGTGGAGGTGGTGTGCCTGCCGACGCCTGCCTCGTGCCTGCAGCCGGGCTCGTCGGTGCGGGTGTCGGTGAGCACGGTGCAGCCCCTGCCGCTGACGCCGTCGGCGCTGGGCGACCAGGTCGGTGGGGTCGCGGTCGACTCCTCCCACGTCGAGCCGTACGGGTCGTTCCGGGAGGGCCGGTGAGGCGCACGGACGAGCGGGGGAGCGTGACCGTGATGACGATCGGGTTCCTGGTACTGGTCGCGCTGCTGCTGACGGTGGTGGTGAACGCGACGGCGGCCTATCTGCAGCGTCAGGAGGTCGCGAACCTGGCCGACGGCGCCGCGCTGGCCGCGGCTGACGGTCTCGACGAGGCCGCCTTCTACGCCGAGCAGCGGGTCGAGCTCGACGCAGCGTCGGCGCGGGCGCTGGTCGGTGACTACCTGGCGGGGGAGGAGGTCTCCGCCGTGCAGGTGGGCGTCGTGGACGGGACGGTGACGGTGCGTCTGGAGCGCGTCGTCTCCCTTCCCCTCACCCCGCCCGGCTGGCCCGCCAGCACGCGCGTGTCGGCGGAGGCGTCGTCGCAGCTGCGCGAGCCGGTGGAGTGAAGAACAGAAGCGTTCCAGCCTGCGGCTCCTGATACGCCGGCACGGGCGTGCCGTCAAGCTCCGTCGGCAGCGAAAGGATCGAGGCCTACTCAGCTAGTGTTGAGGTCGTGAAGACCTGGGACGCGACGCGGGTGCGACGTATCGTCATGGGGATGTGCATCGTCGGCGCTGTCGTCGCTGTGGCGCAGAGGGAGGCGCTCGTAGCAGGAGTGTGCGCCACGGGCGCTGTCGCGATGTTGTTCCTGCCTCCGAAGAGTCGTACCTGACACTTGCCCAGGCTCGCGAGCTGTGCGTAACGTCAAGGTATGAGTAAGGCATTCAAGTTTTGCGTGATTGCGCTGGTTTCGGTCCTACTGGCTGCAGGGACTACCGTCCCCGCTGAGGCAGCCACCAAGACCTGGACAACGTCGAGCCACACCCGAGTCCAGAAATGTTACGTCGCGCCGACGTGCACGAACTACGCGAAGAGCATCACCTTCGCCGCGAAGTCCAACTCTCAGATGCGAACGATCACCGCCACCGGGAGAGTCCTCGCGCAAACAGGGGCCAACAAGTACTCCCAGATCTACTCTCGAACCATCACGGTCAAGAACACGACGGAGAACGTCTGGCGCTGGTCGATTCCCAAGAAGTACGGCAACGCCAAGTTGAAGGTCGTCGTCTCGGCCACGTTCAAGAAGCGGCTTTACTCTGCGGGTCGGTCGAGCACGAAGTACATCTGGGAAGGGATCCCCGCTGTTGCACCCGAGTGAAGGGTGCTCGAGGCGGTCAGCGGGGGGGAGAAGCCAAAAAGGTGCCCCCCCCCCCCACCCCCC
>NZ_JBYTCR010000012.1:0-121919 GCF_058790455.1 Aeromicrobium sp. EU05-FHT14F07 | reverse complement strand
GCCCCTGCACCTCGGTGCAGGGGCGGTCCACGTCCGGGGGCCGGTTCAGAGTCGGGAGGCGGCGTCCTGGTCGAGGAACCAGACGGTCTCCTCGAGGCCGTGCGCACCCCGTGCGGGCGTCTGCTCGACCGAGCCGTCCGGTGCGAGGGCGCGGGCCACGGCGTCGGCCTTGCCGTCACCCGAGACGAGGAACCACGTGGCGCGGGTGTGGTTCAGCGCCGGGAACGTCAGGCTGATCCGCTCCGGAGGAGGCTTGGGGGAGTCGAAGACCTCGACGCAGCGTCGGTCCTGCTCGTGCACCTGCGCGAAGCCGGGGAACAGCGAGGCGACGTGCCCGTCGGGTCCGACGCCGAGCAGCACGACGTCGAACGGCTCCTCGGGCAGGGACGCGCCGTAGCCGTCCGCCGCCTCGGCCATCGACGTCGAGCAGCCGTGGGCGGGCATCGGTCGGACGTGGGCCGCGGGGACGCCGAGGCGCTCGAGGAAGCTGTCGCGAGCCTGCCGGTCGTTGCGGTCCTCGTGCCCCTCCGGCACGAAGCGCTCGTCGCCGAACCAGAACACGACGTCGGCCCAGTCGGCCGCGTCGGCGGCGAGCCGCTCGTAGATCGCGATGGCGATCGTGCCGCCGGTGAGCACGACGTGCGGGGTGCGCCCCTCCGCCTGGACGCCTGCGACGCGTTCGGCGAGGGCGGCTGCCACCGCCGCGGCGAGGGCGTCGGCGTCGGTGTGCGGGAGGATCCGGGCCGCGGGGGAGGACGTGTCGGGCATCAGGACTCCAGCAGGTGGGTGAGGGTCTCGTGGTAGATGTCGTCGGCGTCGAGGCGGCGCAGGTCCTCGGCCAGCAGCTCCGCGAGGGTGCGCGGCCCGAGCGGCACGTGGCGCGGCGCGGCGCCCGGGATCGAGAACAGGCAGGTCTCGGAGTCGATCCGCTCGATGGTCACGTCGCCGGCGTCGGTCTCCAGGACCACGCGGGCGATCTGCTCGCCCTCGCTGCGCCGCTCGGTGATCGGCACCCGCAGGCGCGACTGCAGCCAGGCGGTGAGCAGGCGGGCGGCGGGGTTGCCCGACCCCGCCTCGACGACGCCACGGTGCACGGTGCCCGTCGCCTGGTCGAGGGCGGCGGCCAGCAGGGCACGCCAGGGCGTCAGACGCGTCCACGACAGGTCCGTGTCGCCCGGGCTGTAGTGCCGTGCCGTCGTCTTCAGCGTCCGCACGGGCGAGTCCGACGCCTCCGCGTCGGTGAGCCGGCGCTGCGCGAGCCGGCCGATGGGGTCCTCGGCCGGGTTCGTGGGCGGCTTGCCCGGCCACCAGACCACGACGGGGGAGTCGGGCAGCAGCAGCGGGAGCACGACCGACTCGGCGTGCTTGGTGAGCGGTCCGGAGAGCCGCAGCAGGATGGACTCACCGGCGGCGTTCTCGCCCACGCGCACCGTGGCGTCGACCCGCGGGTGGCCGCGTCCGTCGCCCAGCACGATGCCGATGACGCGCGACGGGTGCTCGCGCGACAGTGCCGCTGCCGTGCGCAGCGACTCGCCGACCGTCTCGTCGTCGGTGACGACGAGCGCCGTGAGCACCATGTCCATGGCGGGGCTGCCGGAGTCGACGCGGGCGCGGACGAGGGCCCGCGCGATCTGGGGCGACGTCGTGTTCTCGAGGTTGATCTGCATCAGGGACGCCTCCAGGTGCGGCCGTCGCGCTCCATCATGGCGTCGGCGCTGGGCGGCCCCCAGGTCCCCGACGTGTACGTGTCGATGGTCTTCTCCCGCTGCCAGTGCGCGATGACGGGGTCGAGGATCTTCCAGGACAGCTCGACCTCCTCCTGCTGCGGGAAGAGCGGCGGGTCGCCCAGGAGCACGTCGAGGATGAGCCGCTCGTAGGCCTCGGGGCTGCTCTCGACGAACGCGCCGCCGTAGGCGAAGTCCATGAGGACGTCGCGGATCTCCATCGTCGTGCCCGGGACCTTCGCGCCGAAGCGCAGCGTGACGCCCTCGTCGGGCTGGATCCGCATGACCAGCGCGTTGCGGCCGAGCTCCTCGATGTCGTTCTTGCTGAACGGCTGGTGCGGTGCCGCCTTGAAGACGACGGCCACCTCGGTGACGCGCCGGCCGAGCCGCTTGCCCGTGCGCAGGTAGAACGGCACGCCCGCCCAGCGACGCGTCGCGATGTCGACCTTGATGGCCGCGTACGTCTCCGTGCGGGAGCCCTCCGGGATGCCCTGCTCCTCCAGGTAGCCGACCACGTGCTCGCCGCCGGCCCAGCCGGCGGTGTACTGCGCCTGGGCCGTGTGCTGGGCCATGGGGGTGGCGGGTCGGGCGTTCGCCAGGATCTTCTGCTTCTCCAGACGCAGGCTCTCCGCGTTGAACGAGACGGGCTCCTCCATCGCGATGAGCGCCATGAGCTGCAGCAGGTGGTTCTGGATCACGTCGCGTGCGGCGCCGATGCCGTCGTAGTAGCCGGCCCGCGTGCCGATGCCGATGTCCTCGGCCATGGTGATCTGGACGTGGTCGACGTAGTGGCTGTTCCACAGCGGCTCGAACATGCCGTTCGCGAAGCGCAGCGCCAGGATGTTCTGCACCGTCTCCTTGCCGAGGTAGTGGTCGATGCGGAAGACGCTCTCGCGCGGGAAGACCTCCGAGACGAGCGTGTTCAGCTCCCGCGCGGAGGCGAGGTCGTGCCCGAACGGCTTCTCGATGACGACCCGACGCCAGCCGCCGGACTGGTCGGCGAGACCGTGCTCCTTGATCTTGCCGACCACCACGGGGAACAGGCCCGGCGGGATCGACAGGTAGAAGGCGTGGTTGCCGCCGGTGCCCTGCTGCTCGTCGAGCTCGGCCATCGTCGCGGCCAGCTGCAGCCATGCGGCGTCGTCGTCGAAGGTCCCCGGCACGAACCGGATGCCGGCCTCCAGCTGCGTCCACACCGTCTCGCGCCACGGCGTGCGGGCACCGGCCTGCGCGGCGGCCTTCAGCATCTCCGAGAACGACTGGTCGCCGAAGTCGTGCCGGGCGAAGCCGACGAGCGCGAAGCCCGGCGGGAGCAGGCCGCGGTTGGCCAGGTCGTAGATCGCCGGGATCAGCTTCTTGCGCGCCAGGTCGCCCGTCACGCCGAACATGACCACGCTGCACGGGCCCGCGATCCGCGGCAGGCGCCGGTCGCGGACGTCGCGCAGCGGGTTGCTCTGCATCGCCACGGCTCAGCCCAGCAGGTCGCGCAGCGTGGCGGCCGCGGCCTGCGGGTCGGACAGGTGCAGGCGCAGGACCGGGCGTCCGTGGTCGCGCAGCACCTGCGCGTCGCCGGCGGCCTGCGAGGCGATGAACTCCCCGAACGTGAAGTCGCGACCGGGGACCGCCAGGTCCTCGTGGGGGTCGCTCGTCAGCTGGAGGAACACGCCCGTCGCCGGGCCGCCCTTGTGGTACTGGCCCGTCGAGTGCAGGAACCGCGGGCCCCACCCGAAGGTGACCGGCCGCCCGGTGCGACGTGCGAGCTGCTCGCGCAGACCCGCGTAGGCGCTGAGGTCCCAGCGGTCCAGGTACGCCTGCACGGCGAGGTAGCCGTGCTCGTCGTCGACCTGCGCGAGGAGCTGCTCCACCGCGTCGGCGAGGCTCGAGGCGTCGGTGCCGAACGCGGAGACCGGACCCTCGACCAGGTCGGCACCGGGCTCGTCGTCCCCGCCGCCGCTGAGCTTGTCGCGGGCGGCCTGCTTGGCGCTCTCGACATCGGGCTGGTCGAACGGGTTGATGCCGATGAGGGCGCCCGCGACGCTCACGGCCACCTCCCAGAGCAGCATCTGCGCACCGAGGCCGCCCGTGACGCCCGCGGACCATCCGGACGTGCTCGACGGCGCGTCGGAGGAGCCGGAGACGGCCAGGAAGGAGTCGGGGGTGCTCGGGTCGACGTTCACGGCGTGGGGGCTCTCCACGACGACGGGAAGGATGCCGTGACCGATCTTCCCGGTCGACTCGGCGACGAGCTGCTCGATCCAGTCGCCCACGCCCCAGGCGCCGGCGGTGCCGGCGTCGTGGTCGAGGAGCACGAGCTTGTCGACGGCGGAGCGGTTGGCGACGCCGAGCGCGGCGCCCAGGCGCAGGGCCGGGTTGGCGGCGTCGTCGGCGAACAGCGCGGCCGTCGCGTCGGCAGCCTCGTCGAGCAGCCCGCCGATGTCGGCACCCGCCAGGCCGCTGGGCACGAGCCCGAACGCCGTCAGCGCGGAGTAGCGGCCGCCGACCTCGGGGTCGGCGTGGAACACGCGGTACCCGGCCGCGGTGGCCTGCTCGTCGAGCGGCGAGCCGGGGTCGGTGACGACCACGAGGTGGTCGGCGGGGGTGAGCCCCGCCTCGGTGAACGCGTGCTCGTACGCGCGACGCTGGCTGTCGGTCTCGACGGTGCCGCCGGACTTGCTCGACACGACGACGACCGTGCGCTCGAGGCGGTCGGCGATCGCCGACCGCACCATGTCGGGCTGGGAGGAGTCGAGCACGGTCAGCTCGACGCCGGCGGCGGCGCAGATGACCTCGGGGGCCAGTGACGAGCCGCCCATGCCGCAGAGCACGACGTGGTCGAGACCGCGGCCGTGCAGCTGTGCGCGTAGCTCCTCGACCTCGGCGACCAGCGGCCGGGACGACTCCGCGAGGGTGGTCCAGGACAGACGCTTGGCCGCCTCGGACTCCGCGTCGGGACCCCACAGGGTGGCGTCGTGGGCGTGCAGCCGCGAGGCGAAGCGGTCGGCGACGAGCTCCGCGAGCGCGGCGTCGAGGGCGGCCTGGTCGGCGACGGTGAGCGTGACGTCCGGTGCCGCCATGGCTCAGGCCTTCTCGAGCTCGGAGCGGACGCTGTCGAGCAGCTCGGACCAGGAGGCGTCGAACTTCTCGAGGCCCTCCTTCTCGAGCTGGGCGACCACCTCGTCGTAGCCGATGCCCTGGGCCTCGAGGTCGGCGATGACCTGGCGGGCCTCGTCGTAGCGTCCGGTGACCCGGTCGCCCTTGACCTCGCCGTGGTCGGCGAACGCCTGCAGCGTCTTCTCCGGCATCGTGTTGACGGTGTCGGCGACGACGAGCTCGGTCACGTACAGCGTGTCGGGGTAGGCCGGGTCCTTGACGCCGGTGGACGCCCACAGCGGTCGCTGGGCGTGGGCGCCGCGCTCGCGCAGCGGACCGAAGCGCTCGGAGCCGAAGACCTCCTCGAAGGCCTCGTAGGCGAGCCGGGCGTTCGCGAGGGCGGCCTTGCCGCGCAGGGGGTCGCCCTCCTCGAGCCGGCCGTCGACCTCGCTGTCGACCCGGCTGACGAAGAAGGAGGCCACCGAGTGGATGGCCGAGAGGTCACGACCGGCCTCGGCCGCGCGCTCGAGACCCTCCAGGTAGGCGTCCATGACCGCGCGGTAGCGCTGCAGCGAGAAGATCAGCGTCACGTTGACGCTGATGCCCTCGGCGATGGCGTCCGCGATGGCCGGGAGCCCCTCGACGGTGGCGGGGATCTTGATCAGCAGGTTCGGCCGGTCGACGGTCTCCCACAGGCGCTTCGCGATGGTGGTGGTGCGCTCGGTGTCGCGCGCGGCACCCGGGTCGACCTCGATCGAGACGCGGCCGTCGACCCCGTCGGTGCGGTCGTAGACGGGCCGCAGCACGTCGCACGCCTCGCGCACGTCGGTGGTGGTGAGGGCGAAGACCGTCTCGTCGACGTCGGCGCCCGCCGCCTTCAGCTCGGCCACCTGGGCCGCGTAGCGGTCTCCGTCGGACAGGGCCGACGCGAAGATCGTCGGGTTGGTGGTGACGCCGACGACGCCGCCCTCGGTCACGAGCTCGGCGAGGTTGCCGGACTCGATGCGCTCACGGGACAGGTCGTCCAGCCAGATGGAGACCCCGGCGTCGGCCAGGGCCTGCAGTCGCTCGTTCATGGTGCTCCTCCTGCCGCCGTCCGGCGGCGTGATGGTCGGGGTGGGACCCGCGCCGGCGGCGCAGGCCCCGTTGCTGTGTGCGCTCAGTGCTGGTCGGGCAGGACCGGACCGGTCGGGCGCGCGTGGAACGGTGCCTCCGCGGCTCCGACCGCGTCGATCGAGGCGCGAGCGGCGTCGGCGACGGCGCGGGGGGTGATGCCGAACTCCTGGTAGAGACGCTGGAAGTCCGCCGAGGCGCCGAAGTGCTCGATCCCCACGACCCGGCCGGCGTCGCCGACCACGTCGCGCCAGCCGAACGACACGCCGGCCTCGACGACGACGCGGGCACGGACGGACGGCGGGATCACACTGTCGCGGTACCCGCTGTCCTGCTGCTCGAACCACTCACGCGACGGCATCGAGACGACGCGGGCCGCGACGCCGTCGGCGGCGAGCGCCTCACGGGCCTGGACCGCGATCTCCACCTCGCTGCCGGTCGCGACGAGGACGACGTCGGGGGTGACGTCCTGTCCGTCGCGGCGGGCCTCGAGCAGCACGTAGGCGCCCTTGGCCGTGTCGGCGGCGTCGCCCCAGGTCTCGCCGTCGACGTCGCCGCGCGGGTAGGTGCGCAGGTTCTGCCGGCTCAGGGCCAGCGCGACGGGGCGGTCGTGGATGCCGAGCAGCGTCTGCCAGGCGGCGACCGTCTCGTTCGCGTCGGCAGGTCGCACGACGTCGAGGCCGGGGATGGCGCGCAGCGCAGCGAGGTGCTCGATGGGCTGGTGCGTGGGGCCGTCCTCGCCCAGACCGATCGAGTCGTGGGTCCAGACGTAGGTGACGGGGAGCTGCTGCAGCGCGGCGAGCCGGACCGCGGGGCGCATGTAGTCGCTGAACACGAGGAACGTGCCGCCGTAAGGACGGGTCGGACCGTGCAGCGCGATGCCGTTGAGGATGGCGCCCATGGCGTGCTCGCGGATGCCGAAGTGCAGCACGCGGCCGTACCAGTCGCCCTGGAACTTCTTGGTCGACCACTCGGGCGGGATGAACGACGGCTCGCCCTTGGGCGTCGTGTTGTTCGACCCGGCGAGGTCGGCGGAGCCGCCCCACAGCTCGGGCAGGACGGGCGCGAGCGCCGAGAGCACCTCGCCCGAGGCGGCGCGCGTGGCGACGCCCTTGTCGCTGGCCTCGAATGTCGGCAGCGCGTCGGTCCAGCCGGCGGGCAGCTCGTGCGCCTGGAGCCGGTCGAGCAGGGCCGAGCGCTCGGGCTGCGCGGACCGCCAGGCGTCGAAGGTCTCCTGCCAGGCGGCGTGCGCCTCGGCGCCACGCTCGCGGGCCGCGTGCGTGTGCGCGATGACCTCGTCGGCGACCGCGAACGTCTGCTCGGGGTCGAAGCCGAGGAGCTCCTTGGTGGCCGCGATCTCGTCGGCGCCCAGCGCCGATCCGTGGGAGGCGCCGGTGTTCTGCGCCGACGGTGCGGGCCAGGCGATGATCGAGCGCAGCACGATGAGGCTCGGCTTGTCGGTGACCTGCTCGGCGGCCTGGTAGGCGTCCCACAGCGCGGGGACGTCCTCGCGGTACTCGCCGCCGCCGTGCGTCCAGTCGACCGTCTGCACGTGCCAGCCGTACGCCTCGTAGCGGGCCGCGACGTCCTCGGTGAAGGCGACGTCGGTGTTGTCCTCGATCGAGATCTTGTTGTCGTCGTAGAGGACCGTCAGGTTGCCGAGCTTCTGGTGCCCGGCGAGCGAGGACGCCTCGGCCGACACGCCCTCCTGCACGTCGCCGTCGGAGCAGATCACGTAGACGTGGTGGTCGAAGGGGCTCTCGCCCGCGCCGGCCTCGGGGTCGAGGATGCCGCGCTCCCGACGGGCGGCCATGGCCATGCCGACGCCGTTGGCGATGCCCTGGCCGAGCGGTCCGGTGGTGACCTCGACGCCCGGGGTGTGCCCGTGCTCCGGGTGGCCGGGGGTCTGGCTGCCCCACGTGCGCAGGCTCTTGAGGTCCTCGAGGGTCATCGGGTAGCCGGCCAGGTACAGCTGGACGTACTGGGTCAGGCTCGAGTGGCCGCACGACAGCACGAACCGGTCGCGGCCGATCCACGACGGGTCGCTCGGGTCGTGGCGCATGAGCTTCTGGTAGAGGAGGTAGGCCGCCGGAGCGAGGCTCATGGCGGTGCCGGGGTGGCCGTTGCCGACCTTCTCGACGGCGTCGGCAGCGAGCAGGCGCGCGGTGTCGACCGCCTTGGCGTCGAGCTCGGTCCAGTCCAGGGTTGCTGAGGTGCTGGTCACGGTGCTGGTCGCTCCTGGGTCGTGGGGGAAATTCTGGGGGAGGGACGTGGTGGAGCCCTCGGTTCGACCCTATCGCCGAGCGTCTAGACTCTGCCAGGTGAGTGCACTTCGGTCGAGCAGCCGCAACGACCCCTCGTCGACGCCGGCGGAGGGCGGTGCCGCGGACACCCGGGTGGTGACGTCCAGCCAGGTCCGTCGCAGCGGTCCGGTCGACGTGCTCAACGCCTACGTCGCGCTGATGAAGCCGCGCATCATCGAGCTGCTGCTGCTCACGACGGTGCCGGTCATGTTCCTCGCCGCACGCGACGTGCCGTCGTTCTGGCTGATCGTCGCCACCGTCGTCGGAGGGACGTTGTCGGCGGGCAGCGCCAACGCGCTCAACTGCGTGTTCGACGCCGACATCGACCAGAAGATGCGTCGTACGTCCCGTCGTCCGCTCCCGCGCCACGGTGTCTCCACCGCGGGGGCGCTCTGGTTCGGGCTGGCCCTCGGTGTCGTCTCGACCCTCTGGCTCGGTCTGCTGGTCAACTGGCTCTCGGCCGGGCTCGCGCTCGCCGCGAACGTCTTCTACGTCGTCGGCTACACGATGCTGCTGAAGCGGCGGACGCCGCAGAACATCGTCTGGGGCGGGGCGGCCGGCTGCTTCCCGGCGCTCATCGGCTGGACCGCCGTCACGAACGAGCTCGCCTGGCCGCCCGTCGTGCTCTTCCTCGTCGTCTTCTTCTGGACGCCGCCGCACTTCTGGTCCCTGGGCCTGCGCTACCGCGACGACTACTCCGCCGCGGGCGTGCCCATGCTGCCGTCGGTGGCCAGTGCCGCCACGGTGTCGCGCCAGATCGTCCTCTACTCGTGGGTCATGGTCGCCACGTCGCTCGCCCTCTGGCCGGTCGCCGGCATGGGCTGGTTCTACACCGGCGTCGCGATCCTTCTCGGCATCGTGTTCCTGGTCGAGGCCTACGACCTGCGCTCGCGGGCGAAGGACACCGAGGAGCTGTCGGTCATCAAGCCGATGCGGCTCTTCCACTTCTCCAACGCCTACCTCGCGCTGCTCTTCGTCGCCGCGGCGGTCGACCCGTTCCTGCGATGATCCCGTCGTCCTGGGAGCCGTACTACCGCGACGACGACGGCGAGCTGGTCGGTTACCTGTCGGCCGAGCCGGCAGGGCTCGTGCCGCGGACCCTGCTCGGGACGCCGCTCGACGAGCCGCTCGAGCGGCTCGGTGCCGAGCAGGTCCTCGAGGGAGCCGGGCTGTCCTACCTCGCCGATCCCTGGGTCTTGACGCTCGACGACGGCTCGCAGCGACGCGTCGTCCTCGTGGAGGTCGACGCCGAACGTGCCGTGGTGGCCGGTGCCGACTTCGCCCAGGTGGTCGGTGCACCGCGCGACGTCGGCGACCAGGTCGAGGTGCCGTTGCCGACCGAACGTCTCCGTCGAGCATGACCGGATCCCGCGGCCTGCACGTGGAGCGGCTGCTGCCCGATGACTGGGCCCGCTTCCGGCAGGTGCGCCAGCAGGCGCTGCGCAGCGACCCTGACACGTTCGCCGCGTCGGCGCACCGTTGGCTCAGCGACCTCGACGTCGAGGCACGGTGGCGCGAGCGTCTCGAGGCCGTGGCCACTTACGTGGCCTCCCTCGACGGGACCGACGTCGGCACCGCGGGCGTGAGCGGGGAGCACGAGCTGCTCGGCATGTGGGTCGCGCCTGCCGCGCGGGGCACCGGCGTGGCGGCCCGCCTCGTCGACGCCGTGGCTCGGGACGTCCCTGCGGGCACCCCGCTGCACCTGCGCGTGATGGCCGGCAACGACGTCGGCGTGCGCTTCTACACGCGTTGCGGCTTCGTCCTCACCGACCCGGAGCCCGACGCCGAGGGCTGCCTCACCATGACCCGCCCCCGCTGACCGTGACGATGTGGCCCCGGATCGCTCCAGATCGGGGCCACATCGTCACGGTCAGTGCTGGAGCTGCGGCTCGCGGACGCGGGTGCGCGTGAGCACGACGAGTCGGGTGCCGACGGACACCAGCACGGCGGCGCCCACGAGGTGCACGGCGACCAGCGCGATCGGCAGGTCCGTGAAGTACTGCACGAAGCCGATGACACCCTGTGCCAGCTCGGCGACGAGCAGCAGCATGGCGGCACGGACGGCGAGCGGGCTGGTGCCGACCCGACGCAGCACGACGACGGTCGCGAGCGTCAGGGCGACGAGGACGTAGACGCCCCAGGCGTGCACGTGGCTCCACAGGCGGGGGTCGAGCCCGTTGCGCGGTGCGTCGACGTCCCCGGCGTGCGGACCGCTCCCCGTGACCACCGTGCCGAGGTAGACGACGATCCAGAGGGTCGCGTAGGTGGCGAGCACGAGCCGTCGCGCGAGCACCGGCACGTCGTCGGCGACGTCACCGCGCACGCGCAGCAGCAGCCACGTGGAGCCGGCGACCAGGAACAGCGAGAGCACGAGGTGGAGCGCGACGATCCACGGGTTGAGGTCGGTGAGCACCGTGATGCCGCCGATGACGCCCTGGAACGGGATGCCGACCGCCAGCACGACCGCGAGGCGGCGCAGCCCCCGGCCCTCGGACCAGCGCCACACCGCGACGACCGTGCCGATCGCGATGGCGATGAGCACGTAGGTGAGCAGCCGGTTGCCGAACTCGATCAGGCCGTGCAGGCCGAGGGCACGGTGCGGCACGAACGACTCGTCGGTGCAGCGCGGCCAGGTGGGACAGCCGAGCCCCGAGGCGGTCAGGCGGACCAGCCCGCCGGTCAGGATGATGACGGTGTTCGCGACCAGGCTGGCCCACGCCCAGCGCTCGACGACGTCGCGGGTGGGGGTCCGGAGACCGAGCGTCATTCCCATCGGAACGTCCTTGCGGTCAGCGCGGTGCCGACGGCCGCCCAGGCCGCGAGCACCACGAGAGGGAGCAGGTCGACGGTGCCGGCGTCGAACGCCGTCCGCAGGCCCTCGCCGAGCGCACCGGACGGCAGCAGCTGCAGCACGCCCTGGGCGCCGTCAGGGTAGCGCGACAGGGGCACGATGAGTCCGCCGCCGACCAGGAGGAGCACGTACACCAGGTTCGCGACGGCGAGCGTGGCCTCGGCGCGCAGCGTCCCGGCGATGAGCAGCCCGAGCGAGCCGAACGCGGCGGTGCCGAGCACGGCGAGGACCACGAGCCACAGCCACGGCGCGACCCCGGCGTCGGGGGACCAGCCGAGGGCGAGCGCGACCGACGCGAGCAGCACCAGCTGCACCACCTCGACCACGACCACCGCGGCCGTCTTGCCGACGAGCAGGCCCCAGCGCGGCAGTGGCGAGGCGCCCAGCCGCTTGAGCACCCCGTAGCGGCGCTCGAAGCCGGTGGCGATCGCCAGCGACGTGAACGACGTGGAGAGCACGGCGAGTCCCAGCACGCCGGGCGTCACGATGTCGATCGGTCGGCCGCTGCCGAGGTCGACGACCTCGCCCGAGCGGGTGCCTGCCACGAGGAGCAGGAGCGGGACGACGAGCGTGATGAGGAGCTGCTCGCCGTTGCGGGCGAGCAGGCGCAGCTCCATGCGGGCCTGCGCGGCGAGCATCGCGGGGGTGCCGGCCGCGCCAGGACGCGGCGAGAGGTCGAGGCTCATCGCAGGGCCCGTCCGGTGAGGTCGAGGAACCGGTCCTCGAGCGTCTGCTTCTCCACGAGCACCGACTCCGCGAGGACGCCCTGGCCGGCGAACCAGGCGGTCAGCGTGGCCAGGAGGCCGGGGTCGACCGTGCCGACGACGACGTACTGCCCGGCCGCCACCTCGCGCACCTTGGTGTCGAGAGGCAGCGCGGTCATGAGCGCCTCGACGTCGAGCCCGGGCCGGGCGGCGAACCGGACGGTGTTCTCGGCACCGGAGCGCACGAGGTCGGCGGGTGAGCCGCTGGCGATGACGCGTCCGGCGTCGACGATGTGCACGACGTCGCTGAGCGTCTCGGCCTCGTCCATGAAGTGTGTCGTGAGCACCACGGTGACGCCGCTGGCGCGCAGCTCGTCGAGCAGGTCCCACGTCGCGCGACGCGCCTGCGGATCGAGTCCGGCGGTCGGCTCGTCGAGGAAGACCAGCTCGGGACGGCCCACGACGGCCATCGCCAGGCCGAGCCGCTGCTGCTGGCCGCCGGACAGGCGACGGTAGGCGGTGCGGCCGCACGACCCGAGACCCAGGCGCTCGACGAGGGCGTCCACGTCGAGGGGGTGGGCGTGCAGCGACGCCACGTGGCGCAGCATCTCGTGGGCCCGCACGCCGGACCACGCGCCACCGGCCTGCAGCATCACGCCCACGCGGGGTCGCAGGGCGGCCGCGTCGCGCACCGGGTCGAGGCCGAGCACGCGGACCGTGCCCGACGTCGCGCGACGGAAGCCCTCGCAGGTCTCGACGGTGCTGGTCTTGCCGGCACCGTTCGGCCCGAGGACCGACGTCACCGTGCCGGTGCCGACCGTGAGGGTGAGCCCGTCGACCGCGGTGACGTCGCCGTAGCGGACGACGAGGTCGTGGATCTCGACGGCGGCGCCGACGGTGCCGTCGACGGGAGGGTGCTTCACCCCGTCAGTCTAGAGATCGTCGCTCGGCACGTGGTCCGGGGCACCGTAGCCTGGTGCGATGGACCTGCCCGTGATGCCGCCGCTGCAGCCCATGCTCGCGAAGTCGGTGAAGGGCGTGCCGGCTGCCGACGCCGTGGACGGTGGCTACCTGTTCGAGCCGAAGTGGGACGGGTTCCGGGCCGTCGTGTTCCGCGACGGCGACGAGGTGGAGATCGCGAGCCGGTCCACCAAGCCCCTGACCCGCTACTTCCCCGACGTCGTAGCGGCGGTGCTCGCCCAGCTGCCGCAGCGGTGCGTCGTGGACGGCGAGATCGTCACGGTGGTCGGCGACCGGCTCGACTTCGACACGCTGTCGCAGCGCATCCACCCGGCGGCCTCACGGGTGTCGCTGCTGGCCGAGGAGACACCCGCGAGCCTGGTCGTGTTCGACCTGCTGGCGCTCGGCGACACGTCCTACCTGGACGCGCCGCTGCACGCGCGGCGGGCCGCGCTCGAGGAGGCGCTCCGCGACGTCGCGGCACCGGTCCACCTCACCCGCACGACACGGGAGAGTGCCGAGGCCGAGCGGTGGTTCGAGCAGTTCGAGGGTGCCGGGCTCGACGGGGTCGTCGCGAAGCGGCTCGACGCCCCGTACACGCCGAACGGCCGCACCATGCTGAAGGTCAAGCACGCCCGCACGGCCGACGTCGTGGTGGCCGGCTACCGGCTGCACAAGACGTCGACGCCCGAGCAGCCGCTGCTCGGGTCGATGCTGCTCGGGCTGTACACCGACGACGGACGCCTCCAGCACGTCGGCGTGTGCGCCTCGTTCACCGCGACGCGCCGGGCCGAGCTGGCCGCGGAGCTCGAGCCCCTCCGGGCCGAGCTGTCGGAGCACCCGTGGGGCGCCTGGCAGACCGCGCAGGCCCACGCGGACGGTCGGCTGCCCGGTGGGCAGAGCCGCTGGACGGGCACGAAGGACCTCTCGTTCGTGCCGCTGAGGCCGGAGCGGGTGGTCGAGGTCGGCTACGAGCACATGGAGGGCCGGGGTGAGGAGGGCCGGTTCCGCCACACCGCGCAGTTCACGCGCTGGCGTCCGGACCGTGAGCCGACGTCGTGCACCTACGCGCAGCTCGAGGAGGTCGTGTCCTACGACCTCGGTGACGTGCTCGCCTAGTCCCGCGGACCCTCGCCGAGCCGACGCAGCTGCTCCAGGAGCGCCTCGGACGGCACGAGCTCGTCGCCGGCGATGAGGTCGTCGCGCACCTCGGTCGGCAGCGTCTCGACACCGTCCTCGCCGAGGTGGCGCACCTCGTCGTGCAGCGCCTCCATGCGCGCGTCGAGCGCGTGGGCGGAGTCGGCGGCGTCGCAGAGGCGCTCGGCGAGGTCGTCGGGGACGGCACCGCGGTACTTGTAGTGGATCTTGTGCTCGAGGCTGGCCCAGAAGTCCATCGCGATCGTGCGGAGCTGCACCTCGACGGTGACGGGCACGGGTCCGTCCGACAGGTAGACGGGCACCTCGAGGAGGAGGTGCAGGCTGCGGTAGCCGTTGGCCTTCGGCGAGGCGATGTAGTCGCGCACGTCGAGCACGGTCAGGTCGTCCTGCGACGTGAGCAGCTCGTGCACGCGGTAGACGTCGGAGACGAAGCTGCAGGTGACGCGCACCCCGGCGATGTCGGTGATGGTCTCGCGGATCGACTCGAACGTGGGCAGCGTGCCCTTGCGGCCCATCTTCTCGGCGAGGCTGTCGGGCGACTTGAGCCGCGACGCGATGTGCTCGATGGGGTTGGTGTCGTGCATGAGCGCGAACTCGTCGCGCAGGATCGTCAGCTTGGTGACGACCTCCTCCATCGCGAACCGGTGCCGGAGCATGAAGCGGGTGAAGTCCTGCCGCAGCGCCTTGGGGTCGTCGAGGTGCAGGACCTCGTCGCCCTGCCCCAGCGCCTCCTTGCTCGTCAGCTCCACGCGGTCAGCCTACGACGGGCGGTCGACGCGTGACGGGTCGCGCGCGAGGCGGCCTTGTCTCGGCGCGGTTGTCGGTGCGGCGCCCTACGGTGGCCTCGTGGGCGTGATGGACGAGGCGGAGCAGGTGGCTCCCGGGTCGCTGGCGGCGTGGCGCGACTGGCTGCGGGGGCACCATGCCGACGCACGGGGCGTGTGGCTGGAGATGACGGCGCGCGTCGCCGAGGGCGACGACGCCCTGTCGTACGAGAACGCGGTCTGCGAGGCCCTCTGCTGGGGCTGGATCGACGGCCGGGTGCGCGGTGCGCTCGACGACCGGGGCCCCGCGATCTGGATGTCGCCGCGTCGGCGGGGGAGCGCGTGGGCGGCGTCGAACCGCGCCCGCGTCGCCCGGCTGGTCGACGAGGGTCGGATGCGTCCCGCCGGCCAGGCGGTGGTCGACGCCGCCGTGGCCGACGGGTCCTGGTCGGTCCTCGTCGGGCCCGAGCAGGGGGAGGAGCCGGACGAGCTGCGCGCCGGCCTCGACGCCGACCCCGTCGCCCGCACCTTCTGGGACGCCCTCCCGCCGAGCGCCCGCCTCTTCGCCCTCACCCAGCTGGCCACGGCCAAGCGGGAGCCGACCCGTCTGTCCCGCATCGAGAAGCTGCTCGCCCAGTGCCGCGCCGGGGAGCGGCCCGACCGCTGACGGCTCGCTGGACGTGCAGGTCCGCCGAGCGGTGAGTCCTCACCCGCCTCAGCGCCCAGACGGTGGAGAGCCCACCGCCGGGCGGGGGCATCGGTGGACCTGCAGCGCAGCAGCCGGCCCGGACCTCACCCCTGCTTGTTCCGCGTGTCCTTGCTGGGCTGCACGCGCTTCGGCTCGCCGGGCATCTTCGGGTACTCCGGGGGGTACGGCAGGTCGCCGAGGCCGCGCTCGAGGTCGGCGCGCCAGAGGTCGAGCAGCGGCTCCAGCGACTGTGGTTCGTCGTCGATGGTGGCCCAGGCGTCGCCGCGCTCGGCGAGCAGGTCGGGGACGGTCCGCAGCGTGAACGCCATGGGGTCGTCGACCTCGGCCAGCTCGTCCCACCGCAGCGGGAACGAGGCGGGCGCGCCCTGCTTGGGGCGGAGGCTGTAGGCCGACGCGATGGTGCGGTCGCGCGCGTTCTGGTTGACGTCGACGAAGATGCGGTCGCCGCGCTCCTCCTTCCACCAGGCGGTGGTGACGCGCTCGTTGCGTCGTTCGAGCTCGCGACCGAGACCGATGGCGGCGTGCCGCACGTCGGTGAAGGTCCAGCGTGGCTCGAGGCGCAGGTAGACGTGCACGCCGTTCTTCCCGCTCGTCTTCACGTACCCGCGCAGGCCGAGGTCGTCGAGGAGCTCCTTGACCGACCCGGCTTCGCGGACGGCGTCCGCAAAGCCGGTGTCGCCGTGCGGGTCGAGGTCGATGCGCAGCTCGTCGGGACGGTCGACGTCGGCCCGCCGCACCGGCCACGGGTGGAACGTGATGGTGCCCATCTGCGCGGCCCACGCGACGACGGCCACGTGGTCGGGGCACAGCTCGTCGGCGGTGCGACCGGAGGGGAAGTGCACGCGCACCGAGCGTGCCCAGTCGGGCATGCCGCGCATGAGCCGCTTCTGGTAGAACGCGTCGCCCTGGGGGCCGCGCCCGTGTGTGGCCTCGCGGGCCGTCAGCGTCATGCCGGGCTGCACGCCCTTGGGCCAGCGCTCCAGCGCGGTCGGCCGGTCGCGCAGCGCGCGTACGATGCCGTCGCCGACGGCCACGTAGTACTCGACGACGTCGAGCTTCGTGATCTCCGGCCCGTGCTCGGAGGCGGGGTAGATGACGCGGTCACCGCTGGAGACCTTCACCTCGCGCCCGCCCGCGTCGACGACCACCGACGGTGACTTCGCTGCCATGACGGCAGCCTAGGCCCGACCCGGCGGGGGTGCCGGGCCGTGGGCGGCGAACCAGCACGGGGGTGCCGGGCCGTGGGCGGCGAGAGCGGTGAGTGAGGGTTGCCTTCTTTGAACGGCCGGAATCAATAACGGCACACTGGTGTTGTGAAAAACATGCGCCTGGAGGAGATGGAGTCGACGCTCGTCGACGACGCCCCCACGCGCGAGCGTGTGGCGACGTCGATCCTGGAGCACGGTCCGTCGACCGCAGCCGACCTCGCCCAGCGGCTGGGCCTCACTCCGGCCGCCGTGCGCCGTCACCTGGAGCAGCTGCTGGCCGACGGCGTCGTCGCGCAGCGGCAGCCGCGCAGCACCGCGCGGCGGGGTCGTGGACGTCCGGCCAAGGTCTTCGTCATCACCGACGCCGGCCGCGACACCTTCGCGCACTCCTACGACGACCTCGCCGCCGACGCGCTCCGCTTCCTCGCGGAGACCGCCGGCGACGGTGCCGTCGTCGCGTTCGCGGCCCGTCGCCTGCGCGCCCTCACCGAGAAGTACCGCCCCCTGGTCGAGGCCGCGCCCGTCGAGGAGCGCCCGCGGGTGCTCGCCGACGCGCTGAGCGCCGACGGGTTCGCCGCGTCAGCCGGCACGACGCCGGCCGGTGCGCAGATCTGCCAGCACCACTGCCCGGTCGCGCACGTCGCGGCCGAGTTCCCCCAGCTGTGCGAGGCCGAGACGGCGATGTTCGCCGACCTGCTCGGCTCCCACGTGCAGCGCCTCGCGACGATCGCCCACGGCGACGGCGTGTGCACGACCCACCTGCCCCATCCCCCGACCCAAGCCACTGGTCCCACCACAGAGAGGGTGTCGTCATGACGACCAACTCGATCGAAGAGCTCAACCCCGGGCTCAAGGACGTCGGCCGCTACGAGTTCGGCTGGTCCGACGCGAACGACGCCGGTGCCAACGCCCAGCGCGGCCTCAACGAGGAGATCGTGCGTGACATCTCCTCGAAGAAGAGCGAGCCGCAGTGGATGCTCGACCTGCGCCTGAAGGGTCTGCGTCTCTTCGACCGCAAGCCGCTGCCCACGTGGGGCGCCGGCCTCGAGGACATCGACTTCGACAACATCAAGTACTTCGTGCGCTCCTCGGAGAAGCAGGCCGCCTCCTGGGAGGACCTGCCCGAGGACATCAAGAACACCTACGACCGGCTCGGCATCCCCGAGGCCGAGAAGCAGCGGCTCGTCGCCGGCGTCGCCGCGCAGTACGAGTCCGAGGTCGTCTACCACTCGATCCGCGAGGACCTCGAGGAGAAGGGCGTCCTCTTCCTCGACACCGACACCGCGCTCAAGGAGCACCCGGAGATCTTCGAGGAGTACTTCGGCACCGTCATCCCCGTCGGTGACAACAAGTTCTCCGCGCTGAACACGGCCGTGTGGTCCGGCGGCTCGTTCATCTACGTGCCCAAGGGCGTCCACGTCGACATCCCGCTGCAGGCCTACTTCCGCATCAACACCGAGAACATGGGCCAGTTCGAGCGGACGCTGATCATCGCCGACGAGGACTCCTACGTCCACTACGTCGAGGGCTGCACGGCGCCGATCTACTCCAGCGACTCGCTGCACTCGGCGGTCGTCGAGATCATCGTCAAGAAGAACGCCCGCGTGCGGTACACGACGATCCAGAACTGGTCGAACAACGTGTACAACCTGGTCACCAAGCGCGCCGTGTGCGAGGCCGGCGCCACCATGGAGTGGGTCGACGGCAACATCGGCTCGAAGGTCACCATGAAGTACCCGGCCGTCTACCTGATGGGCGAGCACGCCCGCGGCGAGACGCTGTCGATCGCCTTCGCGGGCGAGGGCCAGCACCAGGACGCGGGCGCCAAGATGGTGCACGCCGCGCCCTACACGTCGAGCTCGATCCTGAGCAAGTCGGTGGCCCGCGGTGGTGGACGCACCTCCTACCGCGGCCTGCTGCAGGTCATGGAGGGCGCGTACGGCTCGGCCAGCACGGTCAAGTGCGACGCCCTGCTCGTCGACCAGGTCAGCCGGTCCGACACCTACCCGTACGTGGACGTCCGCGAGGACGACGTGACGCTCGGCCACGAGGCCACGGTCTCCAAGGTCAGCGACGACCAGCTCTTCTACTTCATGCAGCGCGGCATGGAGGAGGACGAGGCCATGGCGATGATCGTCCGTGGGTTCGTCGAGCCCATCGCGCGCGAGCTCCCGATGGAGTACGCGCTCGAGCTGAACCGCCTCATCGAGCTGCAGATGGAAGGAGCCGTCGGCTGATGACCCTCGTCGACACCGACCGCACGGTCGAGAACATCGGTCAGGCCCTCGAGCTCGACCACGTCGAGTCGCACCTGCACCCCGAGCCGTCCTACGACGTCGCGGCGCACCCGGTGCCCACGGGCCTGGAGGAGATCTGGCGCTTCACGCCGCTCAAGCGGCTGCGGGGACTGCTCGACGGCACCCCCTCCGACGCGCACCTCACGTGGGAGCAGCAGCTGCCCGAGGGCGTCACGCTCCGCGAGATCAGCACGGCCGAGGCGCAGGCGCTGGCCGTCAACGCCCCCTTCGACCGGCTCGGCGCGCTGGCCGTCGCCAACGCCGGGGGAGCGGTGCTGCTCGACGTGCCCGCCAACACCGAGCTCACCGAGCCCGTGCGCCTGACGCTCACGGGCGCGTCGGTCGACTCGACCGTCTGGGGCCACGTCGTGGTCCGCGTCGGCACGCACGCGAAGGCCTCCGTGGTCGTCGACCACGCCGGTAGCGCGACGTACGACGCATTCACGCAGGTGGTCGTCGGCGACGGCGCCTCGCTGGACCTGGTCACGGTCAACGACTGGGCCGACGACGCCGTCCACGCCGGCCAGTACAACGTGCGCGTGGGGCGCGACGCGTCGGTGCGCGCATTCGAGGTCAGCCTCGGCGGCGACCTCGTCCGCACCAACGTCAACGTCGACTACGCGGGGCCCGGCGGCAGCGCCGAGCTGCTCGGCGTCTACTTCGCCGACGCGGGCCAGCACATCGAGCACCGCCAGTTCGTCGACCACACGGCACCGCGCACGAAGAGCAACGTCGAGTACAAGGGCGCGCTGCAGGGCCAGGACGCCCACACCGTGTGGGTCGGCAACGTGCTGATCCGCAAGGTGGCCGAAGGTATCGAGACGTTCGAGCAGAACGACAACCTCGTCCTCACCGACGGCGCCAAGGCCGACTCCGTGCCGAACCTGGAGATCGAGACCGGCGACATCGCGGGCGCCGGTCACGCCAGCACCACGGGTCGCTTCGACGACAACCACCTGTTCTACCTGCAGAGCCGGGGCATCGAGGAGGCCGAGGCGCGTCGCCTCGTCGTGCACGGCTTCTTCAACGACATCATCCGTCGCATCGGCGTCCCGGAGCTGCAGGAGCGGCTCGTCGCGGCCATCGAGGCCGAGCTGGCGGGTGCCGACCTGACGGTGCTGAACAGCCGCCCGGAGCCCGGCACCCCCGCCGAGGTCGGCTGACCCATGACCGAGTCCGGACCCCAGTTCGCGGCACCCCTCGACGTCCTCGTCGAGGGGACCGCGACCGCGGTCACCGTCGACGGCGTCGACGTCGCGCTGGTCCGCCAGGGCGACGAGGTCTTCGCGATCCGCGACGAGTGCTCGCACGCCGCCATCCCGCTGTCGGAGGGGGAGGTGGAGGGCTGCGAGATCGAGTGCTGGCTGCACGGGTCGCGCTTCGACGCCCGCACCGGCAAGCCCCTCAACCTGCCGGCCACCGAGGCCGTGCCCACCTACCCCACGACCATCACCGACGGACGCGTCCTGGTCGACGTGTCCGCCCCCACCAGGAGCTGAACCACATGAGCACCCTCGAGATCAAGAACCTCCACGTCTCGGTGAACACCGAGGACGGCGCGAAGGAGATCCTGCGCGGCGTCGACCTGACCGTGAACAGCGGCGAGGTGCACGCGATCATGGGCCCGAACGGCTCGGGCAAGTCGACCCTCGCGTACTCGATCGCCGGGCACCCGAAGTACACCGTGACCGACGGCGAGGTCCTGCTGGACGGCGAGAACATCCTCGAGCTCAGCGTCGACGAGCGCGCCCGTGCGGGCCTGTTCCTCGCGATGCAGTACCCCGTCGAGGTCCCAGGCGTCTCCGTCGCGAACTTCCTGCGCACCGCCAAGACCGCCATCGACGGCGAGGCCCCCAAGCTGCGCACCTGGGTCAAGGACGTCAACGCCGCCCTCGAGCGCGTCACCCTCGACCCGACGTTCGCGCAGCGCAGCGTCAACGAGGGCTTCTCCGGTGGTGAGAAGAAGCGCCACGAGATCGCGCAGCTCGAGCTGCTGAACCCGAAGTTCGCCGTGCTCGACGAGACCGACTCCGGCCTCGACATCGACGCCCTGCGCGTCGTGTCCGAGGGCGTCAACCGCTACACCGCCCAGGGCGACCGTGGCCTGCTGCTCATCACGCACTACACGCGCATCCTGCAGTACATCAAGCCCGACTTCGTGCACGTGTTCGTCGCGGGCCGGCTGGCCGAGTCCGGCGGTCGCGAGCTGGCCGACCAGCTCGAGGCGGAGGGCTACGACAAGTACGTGAAGGCCGCGGTCTGACATGCCGGGCAGGGGTGCCGGGCCCTGGGCGGCAGAAGACGCAGCTTACGACGTCGAGGCGGTCCGCAAGGACTTCCCCATCCTCGAGCGCACGCTAGCGGGAGACCACCCGCTGGTGTACCTCGACAGCGCCAACACGTCCCACAAGCCGCGCCAGGTGGTCGAGGCGATCGAGCAGCACTACCTGCAGCACAACGCCAACGTGGCGCGGGCGATGCACCAGCTCGGTGCCGAGGCGAGCGAGGCCTTCGAGCTGGGTCGCACCAAGGTGGCCGGCTTCATCGGCGCCGCTCGGCGTGACGAGGTCGTGTTCACCAAGAACGCGTCCGAGGCGCTGAACCTGGTGGCGCGCGTGCTGGGCGACGCCGGTCCGGCCCACCCCCACGGAATCGGGGAGGGCGACGAGGTCGTCATCTCCGAGATGGAGCACCACTCCAACATCGTGCCGTGGCAGCTACTCACCGAGCGCACCGGCGCCACGCTGCGCTGGTTCGGTGTCACCGACGAGGGTCGCCTCGACCTCGACGACCTCGACACCCTGGTCACCGAGCGCACCAAGGTCGTCTCGCTGACGTGGGTCTCGAACATGCTCGGCACGATCAACCCGGTCGAGCGGGTCATCGCGCGGGCCCACGAGGTCGGCGCGCTCGTCGTGATCGACGGGTCGCAGGCCGTGCCGCAGATCCCGGTCGACGTCAGCACCCTCGGCGCCGACTTCGTCGCCTTCACCGGCCACAAGATGGTCGGCCCGACGGGCATCGGGGTCCTCTGGGGCCGCTACGACCTGCTCGCGTCGCTGCCCCCGTTCCTGGGTGGCGGCGAGATGATCGAGACCGTCACGATGGAGCGGTCGACGTTCGCCGCGCCCCCGCACCGCTTCGAGGCCGGCACCCCGCCGATCGCCCAGTCGGTCGGTCTGGGCGCAGCGGTCGACTACCTGACCGCGCTCGGCATGGAGAACGTGGCCGCGCACGAGCAGGCGATCACCGCGTACGCGCTGGAGCGTCTCCAGGAGGTCGACGGGCTCACGGTCGTCGGGCCGAAGGAGGCCGTGCAGCGTGGCGGGGCGATCAGCTTCACCCTCGACGACGTGCACCCGCACGACGTCGCGCAGCTGCTCGACTCCCGCGGCGTCGCCGTCCGCGCCGGCCACCACTGCGCCAAGCCGGCGCACCAGCGGTTCGGCGTGCAGTCGACGACGCGGGCGTCGTTCTACCTGTACACGACCGAGGCCGAGATCGACGCGCTCGTCGACGCGGTCCGCCACACCCAGCACTACTTCGGAGGGCGGTGACCATGGCCGACGCATCCCAGGTGGACGCGCTGTACCAGGAGATCATCCTCGACCACTACAAGCAGAAGCACGGCGCCGGCCTGCGCGACCCGTTCGAGTCGGAGGTGCACCACGTCAACCCGACCTGCGGCGACGAGGTGACCCTGCGGGTCCACCTCGACGCCGGCACGGTCTCCGACGTCTCCTACGACGCGGTCGGCTGCTCGATCAGCCAGGCGTCGGCGTCGGTGCTCAATGACCTCGTGGTCGGCAAGCCCGTCGACGACGCCTTCGCGACGCTCGACGCCTTCCAGGCCCTCATGCAGGGCAAGGGAGAGGTCGAGCCCGACGAGGACGTGCTCGAGGACGGCATCGCGTTCGCCGGTGTCGCCCAGTTCCCGGCGCGCGTGAAGTGCGCGCTGCTCTCGTGGATGGCGTTCAAGGACGCCACCAGCCAGGCTCTCAGCACCCAGGAGGACGCATGAGCGACCCCACCACCCCCGGCCCTGACCACTCCGACCTGCCCGAGGTTGACCTGAACGCCCCGCAGGAGTCCGCCGTGTCGACGGCGACGAAGGACGAGGACGTGTGGGAGGCGATGAAGGACGTCGTCGACCCCGAGCTGGGCATCAACGTCGTCGACCTCGGCCTGGTCTACGGCGTCGACGTCGACGACCACAGCAACACGGTCCTGTCGATGACGCTGACCTCGGCGGCCTGCCCGCTGACCGACGTCATCGAGGACCAGACCCGCGCCGCGCTCGACGGCATCGTCAACGACTTCCGCATCGAGTGGGTCTGGATGCCGCCGTGGGGCCCGGACAAGATCACCGACGACGGCCGCGAGATGCTGCGCGCCCTGGGGTTCAACGTCGGCTGAGTCTCAGGTCCACGTGACCTTGACCCCGGTGTCCGCCGAACCGCGGACGCCGGGGTCAACTGCGTGTTACAACGGGCGCGGCGCCTGGTTCGGGGCTCCTCGAACCGAAGGTCGTCCTGTGTCGTCTGCACGCCCGTCCCGTCTCGCCCTCCTCGTCCTGCTGGTGACCGGCGTCCTGCTCGCGGGGATGCTTCCCGCGAGCGCCGCGTCGTCACGCACGCTGAGCCTCAAGGCATCCAGCACCACCCCGACCTCGGGCACCACGATCACGCTGTCCGGGACGCTCAGCGCCTCCCCGAAGGGCGCGACCGTGACGGTCCAGCGACTCACCGGGTCCCGCTGGGTCAAGGTCACGTCCGCCCGCACCACCAGCACCAGGGGCGCCTGGAGCACGCGCCTGACCGTCAGGACGGTCGGCAGCATCAAGCTGCGCGCCGTCTCGGCCGCCATCCGCAACCGGAAGGCCGCGACGTCGCGCAGCACCACGCTCGACGTGCGACGCAAGGTGACGGTCACGGCGACCCTCGCGCCGAGTCGGGTAACCGTCGGCGACGACGTCGTCGTCAGCGGCAGGGCGAGCCCCGTCGTCCGGGGCACGAAGGTCTCGGTCCAGACCGTGTCCGGTCGCACCGCCAGGACGGTCGCGACGACGACGCTGGCCTCCGACGGGACGTACCGCGTCACCCTGCGCACCAGCAAGGCCGGCAGCACGACCTACCGCGCCGCCGTGGCCGGACGCACGGGCTACGCGGCCGCGACGTCCTCGACCCGCACGCTGGTCGTCGAGGCCACCCCGGTGCAGCCCGTCATCACCACCACCAGCCTGCCGCGGGGCCGGACCGGCGTGGCCTACAGCGCGCGCCTCGCCACCGACGGCGACCAGCCGGGCACCTGGTCGGTCTCGCCCGCCCTGCCCGCCGGTCTGACGCTCGCTACCCGGACCGGCGCGATCACCGGCACGCCGACCACCGCCGGCGACGTGACCACCACGGTCACGTTCACGCACGACAACGGCAAGGTCGCGACCACGACCCTGACGCTCTCCGTCGACGACTCCCCGCGGATCACGACCACCTCGCTGCCGACCGCGCTCAAGGGCGCGCCCTACGACCAGACGCTGACGGCGTCGCAGAGCGGGTCCTGGGCGCGGACCTCGGGCAGCCTCCCGCCGGGACTGAGCCTCGGGTCCGACGGCCGGCTCTCCGGCACGCCCACGTCGTCCGACGCGTCGTCGACCTTCACGGTGCGCTTCACGAGTGCTGCGTCCGGCCTCACGGCCGACCGGACCTACACGGTCGCCAGCACCCGCATCATCGCCACCACAGAGGTGCCGGTGGGTCAGGTGGGCGTGCCGTACCGCTACCAGCTGCGCACCAACGCCCCGACGGCCGGGACGTGGGGCACGAGGGGCGGTACGCCGGGAGGCCTGACGTTGAGCTCCGACGGCGTGCTCAGCGGGACCCCCACGCGGGCCGGGACGAGCTACGTCGTCCTCACCTTCACCCCGACCGGCGCGACGGCGCCCGCCGACGAGCAGAACCTCTTCCCCGAGGCCGAGGCTGGGGGCTCGACGACGCCCTCGACCGGTGAGGTCAGCGGTGGCTACGGGTACGCCTGCCGCATCAACGAGTACGACCGTGCCGCGGCGTGCTGGGGCTCCAACTACGGCGGCCAGCTCGGCACCGGCCCGGTCGGCGCCGAGAACTCGGTCCGTCGCCAGGCGACGGCCGTCGTCGGTGGCTCGGCGTGGCTGACCATCGACGGCGGCGACTTCTTCAGCACCTGCGGCATCAAGACGAACAACAGCCTGTGGTGCTGGGGCCGCAACGACAACGGCATCCTGGGCTCCGGTGACGGCAACGCGTCGTGGGCCGACAGCCCGCGTGCGGTCGTCGGCGGCGGATCGTGGAGCGACGTCGGGGTGGGCGCGGCGCACGCCTGCGGCATCCGGACCGACGGGTCGCTCTGGTGCTGGGGCCCCGCCGACCAGCTCGGGGAGACCGTGCCGTCGGGCAAGGACAGCGTGAGCTCGCCGCTGCAGGTCGGGCACGAACTCTGGCGCTCTGTGAGCGTCGCCGACGCCGAGACCTGCGCGGTGCGCCTCGACGACACCCTCTGGTGCTGGGGCAAGGGCGAGCGCCCCACGCAGGTGAGTGGTTCGTGGCAGAGCGTCGTCACCTCGGCCTTCACCACCTGCGGCGTCCGGACCGACAGCACGCTCTGGTGCTGGGGTCGCAACACCTCGGGCCAGCTCGGTGACGGCACCACGACCGACTCCGCGTCGCCCGTCCAGGTGGGCCGCGACACCGGGTGGGGCCAGGTGTCGGTGTCGTCCGACCTCGGCACGGGCTCGACCTGCGCGACCCGCACCGACGGGACCGCCTGGTGCTGGGGCTCGAACGCCAACGGCCAGCTGGGGGACGGGACGACCGCTGCGAGCAGCGTCCCGGTGCGCGTCGACCAGACCGTCTCGTGGTCGTCCGTCACGACGGGCAAGGGCTTCGCGTGCGGTGTGAAGAACGGCGGCACGCAGCGGTGCTGGGGCAACAACAGCGGTGGGGAGCTCGGCAACGGCCGCAACGACAGCGGCGGCGGGATGCCGACGAAGGTCTACAGCTGAGTCGTCACGGGGCGGCATGACCCACGTCTCCTCGCGAGGATGCGGAGGAGAGGGGCTCCGGCCCGTAGACTGCTCTGGTGAGCTACTACCAGCGGGAGTGACGACCGGACCACGTCCGGCGTTCTCGCACACCCCCTGACCACGAAAGCTCCCCATGATCACCGTCAACGACGTGACGCTGCGCTTCGGCGCCCGCGTCCTCATGCAGAACGTCTCCTTCCGTGTCGACAAGGGCGACAAGATCGGCCTCGTCGGCCGCAACGGCGCCGGCAAGACCACGCTCACGCGCATGCTGTCCGGCGACGGTCAGCCGGCCGAGGGCAGCATCACGCTCAGCGGGAAGATCGGGTACCTGCCGCAGGACCCGAAGTCCGGCGACCTGTCCATCACGGCGCGCGACCGCATCCTCGGTGCCCGTGGCCTCGACGAGGCCCTCGCGACGATGCGCAAGGCCGAGCTCGACATGGGCTCGGCCGACCCCGAGCTCGCCGAGCGGGCGATGAAGGCCTACGGCCGCGCCCAGGACGTGTTCTCGGCCGGTGGCGGGTACGCCGCCGAGGCGGAGGCCGCCACCATCTCGAACGCGCTCGGCCTGCCCGACCGCGTGCTCGACCAGCAGCTGCAGACGCTCTCCGGTGGTCAGCGCCGCCGCATCGAGCTGGCCCGCATCCTGTTCAGCGACGCCGACACGATGCTGCTCGACGAGCCGACCAACCACCTCGACGCCGACTCGATCACCTGGCTCCGCGGCTTCCTCAAGACGTTCTCCGGTGGTCTCGTGATCATCAGCCACGACGTCGACCTGGTGGAGGAGACGGTCAACAAGGTCTTCTACCTCGACGCGAACCGCGCGACCATCGACATCTACAACACCGGCTGGAAGCACTACCTACGCCAGCGCGAGGCCGACGAGGCGCGTCGCAAGCGCGAGCGCGAGATCACGACCAAGACGGCCGAGCGGCTCGTCGCCCAGGGCAACAAGATGCGCGCGAAGGCCAGCAAGGCCAGCGCAGCCCAGCAGATGCTGCGCCGAGCCGAGCAGATGATGTCCGGCCTCGACGACGTCCGCCAGGCCGACAAGGTCGCCAAGATCGACTTCCCGAAGCCGGCTCCGTGCGGCAAGACGCCGCTCATGGCCCAGGGACTCTCCAAGTCCTACGGCGCTCTGGAGATCTTCGCGGGCGTCGACCTGGCGATCGACAAGGGCAGCCGCGTCGTCGTGCTCGGTCTCAACGGAGCGGGCAAGACGACCCTGCTGCGGATGCTCGCCGGCACCCTGCAGTCCGACACCGGCGAGATCCAGCCGGGTCACGGGCTCAAGATCGGCTACTTCGCGCAGGAGCACGAGACTCTCGACATGGACCGCACTGTGCTCGAGAACATGCAGCGCTCCGCGCCGGAGCTCACCGACACGCAGGCCCGCAGCGTCCTGGGCGCCTTCCTCTTTTCCGGCGACGACACCGCGAAGCCGGCGAAGGTGCTCTCGGGCGGTGAGCGGACCCGGCTCGCGCTGGCGGGGCTCATCGTGTCGAGCGCGAACGTGCTGCTCCTCGACGAGCCGACCAACAACCTCGACCCGGCCTCGCGCGAGGAGGTGCTCGACGCGATCCGTCGGTACGAGGGTGCGATCGTCCTCGTGTCCCACGACGAGGGCGCCGTGCGCGCGCTCGACCCCGACCGCGTGCTGCTCCTGCCCGACGGTGACGAGGACCTGTGGAACGACGGCTACGCCGAGCTGGTCTCCCTGGCCTGACCGTCGTCGGCCGTGGCGCCGCCCTGGCGTCGCTCCAGCCACTCGATGCGCGCGAACCAGACGAAGCCGGCGAGCGCGAGGCCTGCGAAGAACCACCACTGCAGCCCGTAGAAGAAGTGCGGGCCGCCGCCGAGGTCGGGCTTCGGCTCGAGCTCGAGCCCGCCCGTGCCGCCGGTCTGCTCGCGCAGGTTGAGGTAGCCCGAGCGCACGTCGTAGGGGAGCGAGTCGGCGAGCCCGGTGCTGGAGACGGAGCGGACCTGGCCCTCCACCGGCGTGGTCGCGTCGGCACCGGCGTTGCTGTCGGGCCGCAGCCAGCCCTGCACCGTGACGGTCCCGCTCGGCGGCGCGGGGACATCGCTGGGGGCGGCCGCGGTGTTCGCCGTCGGCACCCAGCCGCGGTCGACCAGCACGGCGCTGCCGTCGTCGAGGAGCAGCGGCGTGACGACCTCGGCGCCGGGGCGCCCGTCGCGGGTGCTGAACTTCACCGTCACCTGCGACGTCGGGTCGTAGCGGCCCTGCACGACGACCCGCGTCCACTCCAGGTCCTTCGTGACCTTCAGGCCGACCGGTGCCACCTGGTCGAGGGGGACGGGGTCGGCGGCCAGGTGCTGCTCGACCCGCTCGTTCGACTCGTGCCGGACCTCGCGCTTGTGCCACTGCCAGTCGCCCATGAGCACGCACACGACCGCGAGCGCCACGACGGCGAGGAAGAACCCGATCCACCGGGCGCTGAGCAGGAACCGCACCCCTCGAATCTAGCCGCCCGACACCAGCGCGCTCCGGCGAGGTTGGGTCCGCGCTCCTAGACTGGGGGGATGCAGCTCGGTGACAGACATGGACGTGTGGCCACCGACCTGCGGGTCTCGTTGACCGACCGGTGCAACCTGCGCTGCCAGTACTGCATGCCCGCCGAGGGCCTCGACTGGATGCCCACGGCGGAGGTGCTCACCGACGACGAGGTCGTCCGGCTGATCCACGTCGCCGTCACGCGTCTCGGCGTCGTCGACGTGCGGTTCACCGGCGGCGAGCCGCTGCTGCGTCGCGGGCTGGCCTCGATCGTCGCAGCCACCAAGGCGATGCCGGGCTCGCCCCGCACCGCCATCACCACGAACGCCCTCGGGCTCAGCCGCACCGCCCACGCGCTGGCCGCCGCCGGCCTCGACCGGGTCAACGTCAGCCTCGACACCACCGACCCGGAGATGTTCCACCGGATCACGCTGCGCGACCGTTTCCACGACGTCGTCGCCGGGCTCGAGGCCGCCGCCGAGGCGGGGCTCACCCCCGTCAAGATCAACGCGGTGCTGCTGCGAGGGCTCAACGAGGACGAGGGCCCCGCGCTGCTGCGCTGGTGCATGGAGCGCGGCTACGAGCTGCGCTTCATCGAGCAGATGCCGCTCGACGCGCAGCACGGCTGGGACCGCAGCCGCATGATCACCGCCGACGAGATCCTCGCGCGACTCTCCGAGCACGTGACCCTCACGCCTCTCGACGGACGGGGGAGCGCCCCGGCCGAGAAGTTCCAGGTCGACGGCGGCCCCCACACCGTGGGGATCATCGGGTCGGTCACGCGGCCGTTCTGCGCCGACTGCAACCGCGTCCGCCTGACCGCCGACGGCCAGGTGCGCACGTGCCTGTTCGCCCGCGAGGAGTCCGACCTGCGGGCCGCGCTGCGCGGGGGAGCCGACGACGACGAGCTGGCCCGCCGGTGGGTCGACGCGATGTGGGGCAAGGCGGCCGGCCACGGCATCGACGACCCCACCTTCCTGCAGCCGTCGCGGCCGATGTCGTCGATCGGCGGCTGACCGCCGGACCCACGACGTCAGGCGAAGCCGCTCGATGGACGCCACGTGATCGTGCCGCCGCCGCCCTCGAAGTCGACGCGACGGCCGTCCTCGGCGACCTTCACGGCCGTGAAGTCGTCCACGTCGTCGATCGTGCGCACGGCCCAGGCATCGTCGCCCTCGCCGAGAACGGCTGCCACGACCTGCTGCGGCGGCTCGCCGTCGTAGCAGTACAGACCGAACCCTGCGGTCAGCGCGACCGTGCCGCCAGCCTGCTCGAGCTCGACGCCCTGGCAGGGGTCCTCGGTGGATCCGACCAACGTGGTCGGAGCGCTCCACGACGTCTCCCCGGCAGACCGGACCTGGACGACGAGCCCGGTGCCGGCCACCTGGTACGCGGCCACGCGGCGGCCGTCGTCGAGCTCGGCCTGCGCGCGGAAGTCCCGCGCGTCCTGGCCGTCGGGCACGACGGGGGAGCCGAGCTCGTGACCGCTCCCGGACGCCGCGGGCACCGTGGAGGCCGGCGGCGCAGAGGCTGTCGGCTCAGGCTCGGCGCCACCGCCGCAGCCCGCCGCCAGGCAGCCGAGGAGGACCAGGGAGACGGCGCGGGTGATCGTGCTCGACATGGGGTCGAGGGTAGGCGACGGCCGACCGCTCACTCCGAGGTGACGCCGTCCTGCAGCGGGAGCGTCTCCTTGTAGAAGCCGCGCGCGTCGAGGAAGCGTCGCAGCGACTGCTCGTGCTCGTCGCAGGCCAACCACGTCTTGCGTCGGTCCGGCGTGTGGATCTTCGGGTTGTTCCACTCGATGCGGTGCAGGGCCGCCGCGGTGCAGCCCTTCGCCGAGCAGACCAGCTCGTCAGCCACGCTCGTCACGGCGCTCCTCCGCGGGACGGTCGCCGATCTGCCCGAACGGCTCGGGCTTCATGATGTCCGTGCCCTCGCCGCGGGTGCGCACCCCGGCGTTGGCCAGGATGACCGACGTGTAGGGCAGGAACACCGCACCCACCAGGAGCACGACGGCCAGCCACATGACGTGGTTCCAGGCGATCACGGCACCGATGAAGCAGAGCGTCCGCACCCCCATGCTCAGGGCGTACCGGAGCTCGCGGGACCCCAGCTCGTCGCTGTGCCCCTCGCTGGCCGAGGTGATCGAGTAGACCTGCTCCTCGCGGCCACCAGCGGAGCCGGTCGAGGAGCCCTTCGGCGGTGTGTGCTTCACCTCTCCAGCGTACGTCGCTGCGTGCGGACCCGCCGGGCGCCGGGGCGTGAGGAGGAGGACACCGGCATGATGCTGTCATGAGCAACCGCACCTACCGCGTCACCGAGATCGTCGGCACCTCCCCGGAGGGCGTCACCCAGGCCATCGAGAACGGCATCAAGCGGGCCGGCCAGACCCTGCGCCACCTCGACTGGTTCGAGGTCGAGGGCATCCGCGGCGCCATCACCGACACCGACGTCTCGCACTACCAGGTGACGATGAAGATCGGCTTCCGCCTGGAGGACGACGAGTAGGACCTGTCGAGGTCAGCGGGCGGCGGCCGCGCCGGGACCGGTCGGGGCGTCCGGGGGCTCGGCCGCGTCGGCCTCCTCCACCTCCTCGCGCGTGATGCCGAGGAGGTACATGACCGAGTCGAGGTAGGGCACGTTCACCGAGGTCTGCGCCTGGTCGCGCACCACCGGCTTGGCGTTGAAGGCGATGCCCAGCCCCGCGGCGGCCAGCATGTCGAGGTCGTTGGCCCCGTCGCCCACCGCCACGGTGTTCTTCAGCCCGATGCGCGCCTCGGCGGCGAAGCGACGCAGCGCCTCCGCCTTGCCGGCGCGGTCGACCACGGCACCCACGACACCGCCGGTGAGCCGGCCGTCCACGACCTCCAGCTCGTTCGCCGCCCAGTAGTCGATGCCCAGGTCGGCGGCGATGCGCTCGATGATCTGGGTGAAGCCGCCGCTGACGAGCGCGAACCGGTAGCCGAGCCGCTTCAGGCTGCGGACCATCGTGCGGGCACCGGGCGTGTACTCCAGGGCCGCGTAGACGTCGTCGAGCGCCGACGCCGGCACTCCCTCGAGGCGCGCCACGCGCTGACGCAGCGACTCCTCGAAGTCGATCTCGCCGCGCATCGCCGACTCCGTGACCGCCGCGACCTCGTCGGCGCAGCCGGCGTGCTCGGCGAGCATCTCGATGACCTCGCCCTGGATGAGGGTCGAGTCGACGTCCATGACGACGAGCCGCTGCGCGTGTCGCAGGATGCCCCGCTCCTCGACGGCCACGTCGACGCCGTGCTCGAAGGCCGCTGCTGCGAGCTCCACCTGCAGGACGTCGGGGTCGGCGCCCGAGACCTCCAGGCGCAGCGCCGTCACGGGGTAGCGCGCGAGGCGCAGGATCCGGTCGATGTTGCCGCCCGCGGCCTTGATGCGGCTGGTCAGGGCCGTCATCGCCGCCGGGCGCAGCGGATGGCCGAGCAACGTGACCTGGCTGCGACCCACGCGACGCGGACGGTTGTCCCCGACCCCGTGCTCGACCTCGATCTCCATGTCGAGCTCGGCGGCCGTGGCCCGGACGGCGCTCTCGAGCGCCTCCGGGTCGGTCGGCACGGAGACGAGCACGCTCAGCACGAGACGGCCGCGGACGACGAGCTGCTCGACGTCGACGACCTCGACCTCGAACGGCTCGAGCGACGCGAACAGCCTCGTCGAGACGCCGCTGCGGTCGGGTCCCGTCAGGGTCAGCAGCAGGGTGGGCGAGGTGAGGTGCACGGCCGGCACGTGGGCGCTCATCGGGACCGAGGCTATCGCCCGACCGCCCGTCGGCGACGCGGGACGTCACGATAGGTTGGACACAGCGTGCCCGCCTCGGCGTGAGCACGCCGTCGTCCGGTCCGACCAGCAGCAGGAGACCCCGCATGGCCACCGCGTTCCAGCTCGACTCGGTGAGCGTGGTCAGGCCCGGGAAGCGTCTCCTCGACGACGTGTCGTGGACCGTGCACGACGACGAGCGCTGGGTGGTGCTCGGCCCCAACGGCGCCGGGAAGAGCACGCTGCTCCAGGTCGTCGGCGCGCACCTGCACCCGACGTCGGGCAGCGCGGAGATCCTGGGGGAGCGCCTCGGTGCCACCGACGTCTTCGACCTGCGCACCCGGATCGGCCACAGTGCGACCGTGGTCGCCGACCGGATCCCGCCGGTCGAGCGCGTCGAGGACGTCGTGCTGTCCGCCGCGCACGCCGTGACGGGCCGCTGGCGCGAGACCTACGACGAGGACGACCTGCAGCGGGCGCGCCAGATCATGGGCGAGCTGGGCATCACCGGTCTCGCCGACCGCACGTTCGGGACGCTCTCGGAGGGCGAGCGCAAGCGGTCGCTCATCGCCCGGGCGCTCATGACCGACCCCGAGCTGCTGCTGCTCGACGAGCCGGGCGCCGGACTCGACCTCGGTGCCCGCGAGGACCTGCTCGCCAGCCTCGACGTGCTGTCGTCGACGCCGGGTGCACCGGTGCTCGTCATGGTCTCCCACCACGTCGAGGAGATCCCGCCCGGCTTCACGCACGTGCTCCTGCTGCGCGACGGCGGTGTCGTCGCGCGTGGTCCGATCGGTGAGGTGCTGACCGCCGAGAATCTCGGCACCACGTTCGGAATGCGGCTCGAGCTCGACCACGTCGACGGGCGCTACGCAGCCCGGCGCGCGCAGTACGGCCGACGAGCGCTGCGCTGACGTCGTGCCGCACGTGACTGGTAGCGTGACGCGCCCGACGCGTGTGCGCGACTGCGCCGTCACGAGAGGAGACCACCGATGATCGAGTGGATGACGGAGAACGCCTGGGTCACCTGGGTCGGCGTCGCCGTGCTCCTGGCGGTCGCCGAGCTGCTGAGCCTCGACCTCGTGCTGCTGATGTTCGCGATCGGGGCACTCGCCGGCGCGGTGGCGAGCGCCCTGGGTGCCCCGTTCTGGGTCGCGATGCTCGCGTTCGGCGTCGTCGGCGTCGGGCTGCTGTTCTTCGCCCGGCCACCCATGGTCGCCCGCCTGCACGCGGGGCCGACCCTCACGACCGGCCACGACGCCCTCGTCGGTCGGACCGGCGTGGTGCTCGAGCCGGTCGGCCCGTTCGGAGGCCGCATCACGCTCGCGAGCGAGGTGTGGTCGGCCCGCACCGAGGGCGACACCGAGGTGGCGCCCGGAGCAGAGGTCGTCGTGACCCGCATCGACGGCGCCACCGCCATCATCACCCCGAAGGAGTCCTGAGCATGACCGCCTTGACCATCTTCCTGGTCCTGCTGGCGATCCTCGCCGTCGTCGTCGTGACGATGACGATCAAGATCGTCCCGCAGGCCCGTGCCGGCATCGTGGAGCGGTTCGGCAAGTACCGCACCACCCTCTCGGCCGGCCTGAACATCGTCGTCCCGTTCATCGACAAGGTGCGCTACATGATCGACCTGCGCGAGCAGGTCGTCTCGTTCCCGCCGCAGCCGGTGATCACCGAGGACAACCTCACGGTCTCCATCGACACCGTCATCTACTTCCAGGTGACCGACCCCGTGGCCGCGACGTACGAGATCGCCCACTACATCCAGGCCATCGAGCAGCTCACCATGACGACGCTGCGCAACATCATCGGTGGCATGAGCCTGGAGCACGCGCTCACGAGCCGCGACCAGATCAACTCCGGCCTGCGCGGCGAGCTCGACGGGGCCACCGGCAAGTGGGGGATCCGCGTCAACCGGGTCGAGCTCAAGGGCATCGACCCGCCGCCGTCGATCATCGACGCCATGGAGAAGCAGATGCGCGCCGAGCGCGACAAGCGCGCCGCGATCCTGACCGCCGAGGGCGACCGCCAGAGCGCGATCCTGACCGCCGAGGGCCAGAAGCAGGCCGCCATCCTGACCGCCGAGGGCGAGAAGCAGGCCGCGATCCTGTCGGCCGAGGGCGAGAAGCAGGCCGCCATCCTGACGGCGCAGGGCGAGGGGCGGGCCATCGAGACGGTCTTCCAGGCCATCCACGACGGCAACCCCGACCAGAAGCTGCTGTCCTACCAGTACCTGCAGACGCTGCCGAAGATCGCCAGCGGCGAGAACGCGTCGACCTGGATCATCCCGGCCGAGCTCACCAAGGCCCTCGGCACGCTCGGGAACCAGCTCGGCACGATCCCCGTCGACGGCGGCGGCAGCCGCAACCGGGTCGACCTCGACGAGCCCGTCGAGACGGGGGAGTCCTCGGCCGGCACGCAGGCCGCGGTCGAGGCGGCGCTCGAGGCCGCCAAGGCCGCCGAGAAGCCCGGGGTGGGGACCGGAGGCGGCACCGCCGACCCGGTCGCCCCGCCGTCGCCCACCGACGGCGAGGAGCCGCCGGCCCCGCCGGCCTGAGGAGCACCCAGCCCACGCACGAGGGCCCCGGAGCAGCCGCTCCGGGGCCCTCGTGCGTCAGCGCCGTCGTCGCCGACGGCTCGACGCGTCAGTGCTGGTAGGTGCCGTGGACGATCGCGCGGCCGAGCGTCTTGAACGCCAGGTTGAAGCCGACGACGGCCGGGCTCACGTCGCCGTCGACCCCGAGCTTCTCCTCGCCCACCGCGTGGACCACGAAGAAGTAGCGGTGCGGCTGGTCGCCCTCCGGCGGCGCAGCGCCCATGAAGTTCTTGCCGCCACCGTCGTTGCGGACGTGGAAGGCGCCCTCGGGCAGCGTGTCGTCGCTCGCGCCGGCACCGGCGTCCAGCGAGGTGACGTCGGCGGGGATGTCGACGACCGTCCAGTGCCAGAAGCCGGACACGATCGGGGCGTCGGGGTCGTAGCAGGTCACGACGTAGGACTGCGTGCCCTCGGGGGCGCCGCTCCAGGACAGCTGCGGCGAGGTGTCGCCGTGCGCGTTGACCTGGTCGTCCTTGAGCGGGGCGCCGTCGGTGACGTCGTCGCTCGTGACCGAGAACGACGCCGCGGCCGGCAGCAGCGGGTAGGGGTCGGGGGTGACGGGACGTTCGAGACTCATGACCCCACGCTAGCGACGCCCACCTCCTCGTGCAGTGCGGACGCCGGCCGCCCCGGTGCCTGTCCAGCGTCCTGTCGGACCCCGTCGGGAGCCCTGAGCGGGCCTCAGGAGCGCCTCACCCGAGTGCTCGCCGACCATTCATCACCCGTTCACCGCAGACGCTCCGGACGCCGTCGCGCGCTGTCAGAGTTCTCGAGGCCCGTCCACCGACGCGCCGTCCTCCACCCCCAGGAGCACCAGGCGTGACCACCGTCCTGCGCAGCGAGCCTGCGCGCGTCGACGTCGACGAGCCCCGACCGCTCTCGACGGAGCTCAGCGGCTCCGACCGCACGTTCGTCCTCTCCACCCGGAGCATCGCCGTGACGGTGCTCGTCATCACCGGCGGGATCGGCCTGTTCCTCGCGTGGTCGGCGGTGCCGACGATGCAGCGGTACGGGCTCGGGTTCCTCACGGAGACGCAGTGGGAGCCCGAGTCGGACAAGCTCGGCATCGGCTCGGTGCTCATCGGCACGTTCACGGTCGCCTCCGTCGCCCTCGTCGTGGCCTTCCCGCTGTCGCTGCTCGCGGCGCTCTACATCGCCGAGTACGCACCCCCGGGCCTGCGGGCGCCACTCACCTCGCTGGTCGACCTCATGGCCGCGGTGCCCAGCCTCGTGTACGGGCTGTGGGGCTTCTTCCTGCTGAAGCCGTACGTCGCCGACGTCGCCCACTGGCTGCACCAGCACCTCGGCTTCATCCCGATCTTCCGGGTCGACACCGATCCCGACGCCGCCGTCTGGGACCGCTCGGCCTACACCGCCTCGGCCTTCCTGGCCGGCCTGGCCGTGGCGATGATGGTCATCCCCATGGCGACCGCCGTGATGCGTCAGGTGTTCTCCCAGACCCCGCCCGGGGAGCGCGAGGCGGCCTTCGCCCTCGGCGCCACCCACTGGGGCGTCGTGCGCACCGTGGTGCTCCCGTTCGGCCGCGGCGGCATCATCGGCGGCACGATGCTCGGGCTCGGCCGCGCGCTCGGCGAGACCATCGCCGTGCTCCTGATCATCTCGCCGTCGTTCGACCTGAAGGTGCGGCCGCTGGAGATCGGCACCAACACCATCTCCGCCCTCATCGCGGGTCGCTTCGGCGAGGCCGCCGACACTCAGCTCGCCGCGCTGCTCGCCGCGGGCTTCGTGCTGTTCGTCATCACCCTCGTCATCAACTCGCTCGCCGCGATGGTCGTCGCGCGCAGCCGGTCCGGAGCAGGAGCCGACGCATGAGCGCGCCCACCCTCGACCCCGACCTCACCCGCACGACGGACCTCCCGGCCGTCACGGTGCCGCCCGCGACCCCGCAGGCAGCTCGGCCCGGTGCCACGGCCGCCTCGACGCGGGGGACGACGTCGGTGCGCACCGAGCCGTCCGTGCGCAAGAACGACGTCGACGGACCGCGCCGCCTGCTGCGCTCGACGACGGCCGAGCAGCGCTTCGTCCAGCTGGGCGCGTGGCTGGCCGCGGTCGCGCTGTCCTGGCTCGTCACCGACCGCCTGCTGCCCTGGGACGGCGCGGTCGCGTTCACGCTGACGACGTTCGTGCTGGGCCTGGTGATCGTCGGGCTGCTCACGGCCGTGGTCGGGACCGGGCCGGAAGTCGTCGACCGCGTGATGAGCGCCGTGGTGCACGCCGCGGTGGTCCTGCTGGGCCTGGCGTTGCTGAGCACCGTGCTGTTCATCTTCCTGCGCGGCCGCGAGGCGCTGTTCCACGTCAACTTCTTCACGCACGACATGGAGGGCGTCGGCCCGCGCGACCCGTTCACCCGGGGCGGCATCCTGCACGCGATCGTCGGCTCGCTGATCCAGGTCGGCATCGCCGTGGCCATCACCATCCCGCTCGGCATCGGCACCGCGATCTACATGACCGAGGTCGGAGGCCGGCTCGCGCGGGTCGTGCGCACCGTCGTCGAGGCCATGACGGCGCTGCCGTCGATCGTCGCCGGTCTGTTCATCTACACCGTCGCGATCGTGACGCTCGGGCTGCCGAGCTCGGGCCTGGCCGCGGCGCTCGCCCTCGCCGTCATGATGCTGCCGATCATCGCCCGGGCGTCCGACGTCGTGCTCCGGGTCGTGCCCGGCAGCCTGCGGGAGGCGAGCCTGGCGCTCGGCGCCTCCCGTTGGCGCACCGTCTGGCACGTCGTGCTGCCGACGGCGCGGCCCGGCCTGGCGACCGCCGTCATCCTCGGCGTCGCGCGCGGCATCGGCGAGACGTCGCCGGTCCTGCTCACGTCGGGCTCGGCCACGTTCCTCGTGACCAACCCGACCGGTGGCGTCATGAACTCGCTGCCGCTCTACATCTACTCGACGGTCCGCTCCGGCGAGCCGCTCGAGATCGCCCGCGCCTTCGCAGCCGCCTCCGTGCTGCTGGGCCTCGTGCTCACGTTGTTCGTGGTCGCTCGCCTCCTGGCGCGACCGAGGAAGGGAACCCGGTGAACCAGAGTCTTCTCGCCCGCCCCGCTCGCGCGGGCGTCGGCGTCGTGCTGCTCGCGATCGCGGTGCTGATCGCGTCGTCGCGCCCCGCGGAGGCTGCCTACGCACAGATCGAGGGGTCGGGCTCCACCTGGTCCCAGGTGATCGTCAACCAGTGGATCACCGACGTGTCGGCGAACGGCATCAAGGTGACCTACACCGGACGCGGCTCGTCGGCCGGACGCAAGGCGTTCGCTGCCGGCACCACCGACTTCGGCATCACCGAGGTGCCCTACCAGGGCAGCGGTGCGCAGGGCGGTGACGACCCGCCGCCGAAGAACCGGCCGTTCTCCTACGTGCCGATCGTCGCGGGCGGCACGGCCTTCACCTACCAGGTCCGGGTCGGCGGGAAGATGGTCCGCAACCTGCGCCTGTCGGGCGACACCATCGCGAAGATCTTCACGAACAAGATCACCAACTGGAACGACCCCGCGATCGCGAAGGACAACAACGGCACGAAGCTGCCGTCGCTGAAGATCCGACCGGTCGTGCGCTCGGACGGCTCGGGCACCACCGCCCAGTTCACGGCGTGGCTCGACTCGCAGCACGCGAGCGACTGGCGCCCGTTCTTCGGCCGCGCGGGCCTGACGTCGTACTTCCCGCGCAAGGGCAACGCGACCGGCGCGAACGGCTCGGACCAGGTGATGAACACCATCGCCGACGCGGCCGGCAACGGGACGATCGGCTACGTCGAGTACTCCTACCCGGTCAACAAGAACTTCCCGGTCGTGAAGGTGCTGAACCAGTCGGGCTACTACGTCGAGCCGACGCAGTACAACGTGGCCGTCGCCCTGACGAAGGCGCGGATCCGCAAGGACCTGACGCAGGACCTGCTCGGTGTCTACACGGCGCAGGACAAGCGGGCGTACCCCCTCTCGTCGTACAGCTACCTGCTGCTGCCGACCGGCGCGAAGGACCAGCGCATGACCACGTCCAAGCGCCAGTCGCTGGCGGACTTCATGTTCTACTCGCTCTGCGAGGGGCAGACGAAGGCCGGCAAGTACGGGTACTCCCCGCTGCCGCTCAACCTCGTGCAGGCGGGCTTCACCGAGCTGTCCAAGCTGAGAAAGGCCGACCCGAAGGTCAACCTGAACGACCGCTCGGTCACCAAGTGCAACAACCCCACGTTCGTGCCGGGCGACCTGTCGGCCAACAAGCTGGCGCAGATCGCGCCCATGCCGGCGAGCTGCGACCAGCAGGGCCAGGGGCCGTGCACCACGGGGACGGGCACCGCGCCCACGTCGGTGGAGCAGGCGAAGACGGGCGGCGGTGCCGGCGGTGGTTCGGGCGGCTCCGGCGGCGGTGCAGGAGGTGACGGCTCGGCCGGCGGCACGCCCGATGCGCCCGGTGCCGGCGGGTCGATCGACCCCGAGACCGGTCTCCCGGTGGGCTCAGCGTCCTCCGGTGGGGGCGCGGCGACGGTGGCGGTGCAGACCGAGCTGACCGCAGGCCGGGCCGGCGACGACGCCATCTTCGGCACGCTCGCAGCGGTCGAGCTCCTCGCCATCATCCTGGCGCCGGGCGTCGTCGCGGTGGCGCTGCGCCGTCGCACCCGCAGCACGACGGGGGCACGCTCGTGAGGTGGCGCAAGGTCCTCGCGACCGTCGCGGTGGCCGCCGTCGGTACCGGACTCCTGACGTCGGCCGGCGTGCAGGCGCAGGGCGACGACGTCGGCGCGTTCCGCCAGACGAAGACGGTCGAGCGCACCTTCACCGAGAACGGCGAGGAGGTCCGGGTGGACCGCCGCGACGTGACGGTCCAGGTCGACCACACGCGCAACCTGCGCGGGCGCGAGCGCGTCCACGTGACGTGGGACGGCGCCCGCCCGAGCGGCGGTCGCTCCACGAGCCCGTTCGGCGAGAACGGGATGGACCAGGAGTACCCGGTGGTGGTGCTCCAGTGCCGCGGCCGTGACGACGCCAGCCTGCCGGCGGCGCAGCGCGTCCGCCCCGAGACCTGCTGGACCTCGACCGTCCAGCAGCGCTCGCAGCTCCAGGTGCCGGACGCCGCCGCCATCTGGCGCTCGGACCGCTACGCCGACGACGCGGCGCGCAGCGCCCTGTCCGGGGTCCGGAGCCTGCCGGCGAGCTGCGGCGGTGCCGCGGCGGGCACGTCGACGCACGTGACGCCGTTCGTGTCCGCGAAGGGCCAGACCTTCGCCTCGTGCTCCAGCGACACCCTGCCCCCCGAGGCGGCGGTCGACGCGTCGTTCCCGCCCGCGGAGCAGGCCGCGTTCACGACGGTCGACGGCAAGGGCGACATCCAGTTCGAGGTGCGCTCGAGCATCGAGAACGAGTCGCTCGGCTGCAACGACACGACCGCCTGCAGCATCGTCGTCATCCCCGTCATGGGCATCAGCTGCCTGCAGTCGGACTCGCGCCAGCTCAACGCCGCCTGCCGCAAGCAGGGCCGCTTCGAGCCCGGCTCGAGCAACTTCGACGGCCAGGGCGTCGACGAGAGCGTGTCGCCCCGCTACTGGTGGACCGCGTCGAACTGGCGCAACCGGATCAGCGTGCCGATCACCTTCGGCCCCGCGCCGAACGTCTGCTCCGTCCTCGACGACCGGCCGCCGGTCGGCTTCTACGGCTCGGAGCTGATGTCGCAGGCCACCGTGCAGTGGGCGCCGGCCTACTGCCTGCGCAAGGACCGCTTCCGCTTCCAGCACAACGTCCTGCCCGACCTCGCCTCGTTCCAGCTGATGCAGCAGGACGAGGTCCCCGGAGCGTTCGTCTCGAGCCGCAAGACCGTCGACGGCGAGGCGCCGACCGCCTACGCGCCGACGGCCGTCACCGGGTTCGCGATCTCCTACGTCATCGACGAGCCGAAGAACGCCGGTGAGCGCGGCACGCTGAACCTCAACGCCCGGCTCCTCGCCAAGCTGCTCACACAGAGCTATCCCGGCTCGAGCCTCGGACGCCAGCACCCCGGACTGGAGAACAACCCGGGCTCGCTGAACGCCGACCCCGAGTTCCAGGCCCTGAACCCCGGTCTGTCGACGGGGGAGCAGGAGGCGGCAGCCGTGCTGGTGTCGCTCTCGGAGTCCTCGGACGTGATCAAGGCGATCTCGACCTACATCGACGACGACCCGGAGGCGCACGCCTTCGTGGAGGGCCGACCCGACCCGTGGGGCATGCGCATCAATCCCGCCTACCAGGGCATCCGGCTCCCGGTCGACGAGTGGCCCCTGCTCGACACGTTCACGCCGGCCGTCCAGCAGGAGTGCCTGAAGCAGAACAACGACACGCCCTACCTGACGCGCCTGGCCGCGCCCGTGACCTCCTTCGTGAAGATCGCCGACGCGCTGCTCGACGCCTGGCCGTACTCGCAGACGAAGTGCAGCGGCCTCGGCACCGACCAGTTCCCGTACGTGCTGGGTCGGGCCGACCGGCAGGGCGTCGGCGCACGGTTCCTGGTCGGCGTGACGACCCTCGGCGACGCCGAGCGGTACGGCCTGCACACCGCCGCGCTGCAGACGTCGGCCGTGTCCCCGCGGGCTCCGTTCACCACCCGTGGACGGCAGTTCGTGGCACCCTCCGACGCGACGCTCGCGAAGGCGATCTCGACGGCCCGGCCGACGGGCCGCACGCAGCCGTTCGCGCTCGAGGACGGGGCCGTCCGCCGAGCGAACGGCTACCCGGGCACGCTCGTCGTCTACACCGCGGCGAAGACCTCGGGCCTGGACAGGAGCACGGCGCGCACCGTCGCGTCGTTCATCCGGACCGCCACCACGGAGGGCCAGCGTCGCGGGTCGGGCAACGGCTTCCTCCCCGACGGCTACCTGCCGATCACCCGGGCGGGGACCACGGCCGCGCTCTTCGCGTCGGCCCAGCAGGCGGCGCAGGACGTGGAGGCGCAGACCGGCACGACGCCCGGAGGCGCCGGCGGCGCTGGCAGCGGCGGGACCACCGACCCGACGTCGGGGGCGCCGGGGACCGACGGCGTGCCGTCCGGCGCTGCAGCGGCCGGCGAGGACCCCGCGGCTGCGGGCGGCAAGCAGTCCGTCGACGCCGAGCTGAAGAGTCTCGGCAGCACGGAGGGCGTGCACTCGGCCCTCGGCGCATGGTTCCTGCCCGCGCTGATCCTGCTGCTCCTCGGCTGCGCGATCGCCGGCCCGGTGATCAGGCTCCGCGCGGCCGGGAGGGAGGACTCATGACCGTCGCACCCCTGAACGGTCGCCTCACGGGGCAGCGACGGGGGAGTGGCGCCCTGAAGGGCGGGCTCGCCGCGGCGCGCGACACCTCGCGCGTCCCCGAGCGCGACCTCGTCCTGAGCAGCGGACTCATGGTCGTGGCCCTGCTCGTCGCCTGGGTGCTGCTCCAGACCCTCGTGCTCGGCGGACTGTCGTACTCGCGGGCGCAGGACCGGCTCTACGACGAGCTGCGCGCCGACCTCGCCGCGGGCACCGCGCCCACCGGCGGGGTCATCGCGCCCGGCCGCCCCGTCGCCCTCTTCTCGTTGCCTTCCCTCGACATCGACCAGGTCGTGGTCGAGGGCACGTCGGCCGGACTCCTGCTCGACGGGCCAGGTCACCGGCGCGACACCGTGCTGCCGGGCCAGGCCGGCGTGTCCGTGGTCTACGGACGCTCACGGACCTTCGGACGGCCCTTCCACGTCATGACGCACGAGGCCGTGGGCACCCGGCTCGACGTCGTGACCGGGCAGGGTCGCTCGACCTACCGGATCGAGGGCGTCCGGCGTGCCGGCGACGACGTGCCGGCGCCCCCGGCGCAGGGACAGGGTCGGCTGACGCTCATCACCGCGGCCGGCGACGGCCGCCTCGGCGGGCTGCGGCCGGACGAGGTGGTCTACGTCGACGCGTCCCTGCAGTCCAAGCCGTTCCCGGCCGGTGGCGCACGGGTGAACACCATCGGTCAGTCCGAGCAGAAGATGGCGGTCGACACGTCGGTGCTGCCGCTGCTCGCCCTCACGCTCGGTGGCCTGCTCGTGGCCGTCGTGGGCATGCTGCTGCTGCGTCGACGCCTGCGCCCGGCCCTCGTCTGGACGGTGTTCGCACCGGTGTTCCTCGCCCTCGCGTGGTTCGCCGCCGACCTCTCCGTGCACCTGATCCCGAACCTCGTCTGAGCCGTGCACCGACCATTCACCGACCTGCCCCGAATGGACGTCTGCTGTTCACCGCAGACCGTCCGGACCCCCTCCACCGCCGCCTAGCGTGCTCGTCGGGACGTCGCCCGACGGCCCACCCCCCCTTCACGACAAGGAACTCCACGCGCATGATCTCCACGCGTACCCGGTTCGCCGCGGCCCTCGCCGTCGCTGCGACCTCGATGGCGACCCTCGGCGCCGTCGCACCGGCCCAGGCCGCCGAGACCAACCCAGCCGACCCGACCTTCACGCCCAGCAGCACCGACCTCGTCGGCGTCGGCTCCGACACGTCCCAGCTCGCGCTGCACTACCTCGCGGAGGGCAAGGACGGCGTCGCCGCCGGCTACAACGCCTCCCGCACGGTCAAGCTCGCCTCGTGGGCGGCCGACGGCTCGCCCTCCACGATCTCGCTGCGCAGCGGCGCCTCGCCGATCACCCGGCCGAACGGCTCGGGCGCCGGCAAGAAGCTGCTGTACGGCTCCAGCAACGACGCCAACGTCGACTTCGCCCGCTCGTCCTCCGCGATCTCCACGACCGAGCGCGACGCCGGCCTGAAGGCCTTCCCCTTCGCCGTCGACGGTCTCAAGCTCGGCACGCGCAAGGCCGGCACCGACGCCCCCGCGTCGCTGACCGAGGCTCAGGTGCTCGCCATCTACAAGGGCGACGTCACCAACTGGTCGCAGGTCGGCGGCAAGGACGCCACGATCCACCCCTACGTCCCGCAGTCGGGCTCGGGCACGCGCTCGTTCTTCGAGGCCCAGCTCGTCCGCATCAACGACGGCAAGCCCGTCTCCCTCGGCTCGAACGTCAAGGAGACCCAGGAGCACTCCGACGAGAAGATCAAGGACGACCCGGACGCGGTCGTGCCGTTCTCGACCGGTCGCGCCAAGTCGACGACCAGCATCGGCCTGCTGAACGGCTTCAGCGTCCGTCGCGCGCTCTACAACGTCGTCCGCGGCAACGACCTGACCGGCTCGAAGGCCGCCGACCTCACCGCCGCGTTCGGCGAGACCGGGTTCGTCTGCTCCGACGCCGCCCGCCCGCTCATCGAGGCTGCCGGCTTCGACCAGCTGGCGCGCACGTCGCAGGGCGGCGTCTGCGGCCAGACCACCACGTCGGCGACGACCAACTTCCTGACCGCCGGCGGCCAGCAGAGCACCGTCGGCCTCACGGGCAAGGCGACCCCGAGCGGCAAGGTCACGCTGAAGGCCGCGGTCGGCCCGTCGACCGCCACCGGCACCGTCACCTTCACCGAGGGTGACGCCACGGTCGGCACCGCCACCGTCGACACGCTGGGCAACGCCACCCTCGCGCTCGAGGGCGTCGCCAAGGGTGCGCACAGCTACACGGCGACCTTCGCGCCCGACGACCCGCAGGCGTACTCCAAGGCCACCGGCTCGATCACCGTCACGGTCCCGGACGCGAAGTACACGAAGGCCATCCAGGTGACCGCGCCCACGTCGGCCTACGGCGCGACGCGCACCGTCACGGTGAACGTCGGCACGAGCGACGTCAAGGCCACCGGCAGCGTCGCCTTCGTCTACGGCGACGCCGCCGAGCAGACGGCCGACCTGCAGGACGGCACCGCGACCTTCACGGTCCCGGCCGCGCTGACCGCCGGTACCTACTGGGGCGCCGTGTCCTACTCCGGTGACAACGACTTCGCCGAGGGCTACAAGCTCGTGAAGTTCGTCGTCACGAAGGCCACGACCCGCACGTCGCTCAAGCTGGCCGCGTCCCGGGTCAAGGTCCGCAAGGCCACCAAGGCGACCGTCGCGGTCGGCATCACCGGTTCGTCGCTGAAGGCGTCGGGCACGGTCACGCTGAAGATCGGCTCCAGCGTCGTCGGCACCGGCAGGGTCGTCAACGGCCAGGCCGTCGTCACGCTCAAGGCGCAGAGCACCAGGGGCGCCAAGCGCGTCGTCGCGACCTTCGCGCCGTCGAGCAGCAACTACGGCGGATCCACGTCCGCCGCGGCGACCTACACCGTCGTCAAGTGATCGACCGCCGTGGCCGGCTCCTGCGGGGGCCGGCCACGGCGCGTTCCACCCGCCCCGAGGAGAGACCATGTCCCTGACCGACGAGACCACCGTGATCCCGGTGCTCGACGACGCCACGCAGAGCATCCCCGCGGTGCTTCCCGACCGGGCCCCGCTGGCCACCCTGGAGGCGACCGACGTCTCGGCGTGGTTCGGCACGCACAAGGTGCTCGACCGGGTCTCCCTCACGATGCCCGCAGGCCGGATCACCGCGCTCATCGGACCGTCGGGCTGCGGCAAGTCGACCTTCCTGCGCATCCTCAACCGGATGCATGAGCTCGTGCCCGGTGCCTCGCTCGCGGGTCGCGTCGAGATCGACGGCGCCGACGTGTACGACCCCGACCGCAAGCTCACCGACGCGCGCCGCGCGATCGGCATGGTCTTCCAGAAGCCGAACCCGTTCCCGGCGATGTCGATCGAGGAGAACGTGCTCGCCGGCCTCAAGCTCACCGGGACGAAGGTCGCGTCGCGCGACCGTGACGACCTCGTCGAGGAGTGCCTGACCAAGGGCGGCCTGTGGAAGGAGGTCAAGGACCGTCTCGGCGCACCCGGGGGAGGACTGTCCGGCGGTCAGCAGCAGCGGCTGTGCATCGCCCGGTCGCTCGCGGTCAAGCCGCGGGTGCTGCTGATGGACGAGCCGTGCTCGGCCCTGGACCCCACCTCGACGCGCGTGATCGAGGAGACGATGCTCGAGCTGGCCCAGGAGGTGACGATCGTCATCGTCACGCACAACATGCAGCAGGCGGCGCGCGTGTCCGATCAGTGCGCCTTCTTCCTCGCCGCCTACGGCACCCCGGGCGTGATCATCGAGCACGGCGACACGACCACCATGTTCGAGGCGCCGCAGGACCAGCGCACGTCGGACTACGTGAACGGTCGGTTCGGCTGAGGTGACCCGTCTGCTCTCGGTGCTCGGCGTCGTGGCGGCGGTCGGGGCACTCGTCGTGACCGCCGTCGTGGCGAGCGCCGTGCCCTCCACCCCGCGCGACGTGCGGGACCTCCTCCCTGCCGCAGCGTCGGTGCAGCCGCCGGTCGCCGACCCCGGGGCCGATCCCGCCTCGTCGTCGTCCACGGCGGCGAGCACGACGTCGCGCGAGCCCGACCCGGCCTGGGTGGCGAGCACCGCGACGGCCACCGGCGTCCCGGCGCGGGCGCTGCGCGCCTACGCGACCGCCACGCTGCGCGCGGGGACCGAGATGCCCGGCTGCCGGCTCGGGTGGACGACGCTCGCCGGCATCGGCCACGTGGAGTCCGGGCACGGGGGCGCCGACCTGGCGGCGGACGGTCGCGCGAGCGTCGACGGCCCCGTGCTGGACGGCACGTCGGGCTACGCGGCCATCAGCGAGGCCGGGACCTGGGACCGGGCACGTGGGCCCCTGCAGTTCATCGCCTCGACGTGGCGGCAGTGGGGCTCCGACGGCGACGGCGACGGCGTCGCTGACGTCGACGACGTGGACGACGCCGCCTGGACCGCCGCGCGCTACCTCTGCGCCTCGGGCGCCGACCTGACCACCCCGACCGGGTGGACGGCCGCGGTGCACTCCTACAACCACTCCGACGTCTACGTCCGCAGCGTCCTGGCCGCCGCCGACGCCTACGCCTCCCGCACCGGCGGCTGATTCCCATCAACTGATGGGAATCAGCCGACGGGGCGGGGGGAGGGGGCGGCAGCGCCCGTAGGGTGGGCCGGTGGCCCGCATCGTGCACGTCGACGACCTCGACGACCCCCGTCTCGCCGACTACCTGCACCTGCGGGACGTGCAGATGCGGCTGGCCCACGAGAGCGAGCACGGGATCTACCTGGCCGAGGGGGAGAAGGTCGTGCGCAGGGCCCACGAGGCCGGTCACGTGGCCGCCTCGTTCCTCATGGCTCCGCGCTGGCTCGACGGGCTGCGCGACGTCCTCGACGCGAGCGACGCGCCGTGCTTCGTCATGCCGGAGAAGGACGTGGAGCGGGTCACGGGCTTCCACGTGCACCGAGGGGCGCTGTCCGCGGTCCGTCGACCCGAGCCGGCGGACGTCGACGACGTCCTGGCCGCCGCGCGGCGCGTGGTCGTGCTGGAGGACCTGGTCGACCACACCAACGTCGGCGCGATCTTCCGGGCGGCCGCGGCGCTGGGGTTCGACGCGGTCCTGCTGTCGCCCCGCTGCGCAGACCCGTTCTACCGCCGGGCGGTCAAGGTGGCCATGGGTGCGGTGTTCTCCGTGCCGCACGCGCGCGTCGACGACTGGTACGGGACGCCCTCGCTGCTGTCACGCCACGGCTTCACGACGTACGCGATGACCCTCGCCGACGACGCCGTGTCCCTCGAGGACGTGCGCGACGTGCCCGACCGGCTGGCGCTCGTGGTCGGCTCCGAGGGGCCGGGACTCACCGAGCACTGGCAGCGCAGCAGCGACGTGCGCGTGACGATCCCGATGGCGGTGGGCATCGACAGCCTCAACGTCGCCACCTCGGTCGCCGTCGCCTGCTGGCACCTGCGCTGACGTCGCCAGGACACGTGCGCGACCGCGACGGAGCGGGCTCAGTCCTCGATCGCGGCGGGGGTGACCGGCCAGTCGCCGGGGTAGGCGTCGGCCAGCTCCTCGTGCTTCCTGTAGAGCTTCTTGCGGGCCTTCGCCGGCACCCGGTCGCCGAAGACGGTGCCGTGGAGGTGGTCGGTCTCGTGCTGGAGGCACCGGGCGAGCAGGCCGGTGCCGTGGAACTCGACCGGCTCGCCCTTCTCGTCGAAGCCGGTCACGCTGGCGACGTCGGGGCGCGAGCACTCGGTGAAGGCACCGGGTAGAGACAGGCAGCCCTCGTCGGCGGTGTCGAGGTTGCGCTCGGCCGCCTCGGGCAGCGTGAGCCGCGGGTTCACGACCACCCCGGTGACGCGGACGTCGTCGTCGTCCGGGCAGTCGAAGACGAAGACCTTGAGGTCGACGCCCACCTGGTTGGCCGCCAGGCCCACGCCGTTCGCGGCGTACATGGTCGCGACCATGTCGCGGACGAGGGTCTCGAGCTCCTCGTCGAAGGACGTCACGTCGGCGAGCTCGTGATGCATGACGGGGGTTCCCCAGCGGGTGATGGGACGGACCGATCCGCCGTCGGGCAGGGGACGAGAGCTGGGGTGTGACGCCACCGGCCCAAGGTACAGCGGCGCGAATCGCCCCGAGTCGTGGACTCCGCCGTGTGACGTCGGATACCATCGGTACGCGGCACTGCAACTCACAGTTACAGTGAAGTCGTGCACCTCACCGGTGCCCGGCGGGAACCCGTCCCGACCCCCATCACACCAACGTCCCTGCCAAGGAGACACCGTGGCGAACCGACCAGACCCCATGGGCATCGGGCTCGCGGTGCTGAACCGCATCGCGAGCTCGCAGGCCATCGACAAGCTCGGCCTGCGCAAGGCCACCGAGCGCGCCGTGTACCAGGGAGCCAAGTCCGGCTTCCAGCTCGCGGCCAACGCCAACCGCACCTTCAAGCGCGTCAAGGGCTCCGGCACGCCGCAGCGTCTCGGCGCGACGCAGGACAGCGGCCTGTTCGACCTCACGCCGACCGAGGACCAGCAGATGATGGTCGACGTCATCGGCGAGTTCGCCGACGAGGTGCTGCGCCCCGGCGCCGAGGCGGCCGAGAAGGCCGACGACACCCCCAAGGAGGTGCTCGACCAGACGAGCGAGTTCGGCCTCACGCTGCTGAACGTCCCCGAGTCGCTCGGCGGTCTGTCGGAGGAGCGCTCCGTGGTCACCGGCGTCCTGGTCAACGAGGCGCTCGCGTACGGAGACATGGGCCAGGCCGTGGCCTGCCTCGCGCCGGCGTCCGTCGCCACCGCCATCTCCCTGTGGGGCACCGACGAGCAGCAGCAGACCTACCTGCCGGCGTTCACCGGCGACGACGTGCCCGCCGCGGCCCTCGCCGTGGCCGAGTCCCGCCCGCTGTTCGACCCGTTCGAGCTGCAGACCACCGCCTCCGCCACGGAGGGCGGCTACCGGCTCACCGGCGTCAAGTCGGCCGTCGTGCGCGGCACGGAGGCAGAGCTGTTCGTCGTCGCCGCGGCGCTCGACGGCACCCCGCGCCTGTTCGTCGTCGAGTCGAGCACGCCCGGCCTGACGCTGGCCGCCGACCCGTCGATGGGCCTGCGCGCCGCCGGTCTCACGAAGCTGAGCCTCGACGGCGCCGTCGTCCCCGAGTCCGCGCTCCTGGGCACCGCCGACGACTACCGCGAGTGCGTCCGGCTGTCGCGTCTCGCCTGGTCCGCACTCGCGGTCGGCACGGGACGCGCCGTCCTCGACTACACCAAGGAGTACGTCAAGACCCGCGAGGCGTTCGGCGAGCCGATCGCGCACCGCCAGGCGGTCGCCTTCATGGTCGCCAACATCGCGATCGAGCTCGAGGGCATGCGGCTGGTCACCCTGAAGGCTGCGTCGCGCCACGAGCAGGGTCGCGACGCGTCCCGCGAGATCGCCCTCGCCCGCAAGCTCGCGGCCGAGTACGGCATGAAGATCGGTACCGACGGCGTCCAGCTGCTCGGTGGTCACGGCTTCGTCAAGGAGCACCCGGTGGAGCGGTGGTACCGCGACCTGCGGGCCGTCGGCGTCCTGGAAGGAGCAGTCCTCGTCTGAGGACGGAGAACATCATGATCAACCTCGACACCCCCAAGAAGTTCCGCGGGTTCATCCAGCAGGCCCACGAGGTCGCCGACAACTTCCTGCGCGCGAACTCCCGCAAGTACGACCTCGCCGAGCACGCCTATCCCAAGGAGCTCGACCTCCTGGCCTCGCTGATCGACGGCATGGGCGACTCCGGCGCCGGTCAGGGAGCCGGTGCCGCCGGTGTCCGCCGCAGCGAGGACGCCTCGGAGAAGGACAAGGGCAAGGTCAAGAACGGCACCAACCTCTCGTCCGTGCTCTCGATCATCGAGATGTGCTGGGGCGACGTCGGCCTGCTGCTCTCGATGCCGCGCCAGGGCCTGGGCAACTCCGCGATCGCGTCGGTGGCCACCGACGAGCAGCTCGAGAAGTTCAAGGGCACGTGGGCGGCCATGGCGATCACCGAGCCGGGCTGCGGCTCCGACTCGGCCGCCATCCGCACCACCGCCATCAAGGACGGCGACGAGTACGTCCTCAACGGCGAGAAGATCTACGTGACGTCCGGCGAGCGCGCCGACTCCGTCGTGGTGTGGGCGACGCTCGACCCGAAGCTCGGCCGTGCGGCCATCAAGAGCTTCGTGGTCCCGAAGTCGCTGCCGGGCATCCGGGTCGAGCGGCTCGAGCACAAGCTCGGCATCCGCGCGTCCGACACGGCCGTGATCGTGCTCGACAACTGCCGCGTGCCCGCAGAGAACATCCTCGGCAACGAGGAGATCGACACCAAGCAGGGCTTCGCCGGCGCGATGGCGACCTTCGACAACACCCGCCCGCTCGTCGCCGGCATGGCCGTCGGCTGCGCCCGTGCGGCGCTGGAGCTCACCCGTGAGCTGCTCGAGGACGCCGGGGTCGTCATCGACTACGACCGTCCCGCGACGTCGCAGTCGTACGCGGCGGCGACCTACCTGCAGATGGAGGCCGACTACGAGGCGGCGCTGCTGCTGACGCTCGAGGCGGCGTGGCTCGCGGACAACCGCAAGCCGAACTCCATGGAGGCGTCGATGTCCAAGGCCAAGGCGGGCCGGGTGGGCAACGACATCACCCTGCGGTGCGTCGAGCTGGCGGGCAGCCTCGGCTACAGCGAGGGCGAGCTGCTCGAGAAGTGGTCGCGCGACTCCAAGATCCTCGACATCTTCGAGGGAACCCAGCAGATCCAGCAGCTGATCGTGGCCCGTCGCCTGCTGAACCTGTCGTCGGCACAGCTGCGCTGAGCGCCGCTCCCGCCGGCAGCACCCGTGCGAGGCCCCGTCACCCCGGTGGTGGCGGGGCCTCCGCGTGTCGGTGCGGTGTGGGGCATACCCCTAGGATGTCGACATGACTGGGCAGCTGCCGCCGGACTTCGACGTCGACTACCAGCTGACGCGGCTCGTCCGCCAGGTCAGGGCTCGGTCGTTGCGCAACCTCTCCACCATCCACGAGGACCTCGACTACAGCACCTTCGTGCTGCTCCTCGCGATCGTCGACGCGACGACGTCGAGCGGCGGCGTGCGCGCGTCGGACCTCGCCGACTCCCTGCACGTGCACAAGTCGACCGTCAGCCGCGCGGTCCGCATGCTCGAGGACGGCGGGCTCGTGGACCGGACCCCGCACCCCGAGGACGGCCGTGCCCACGTGCTGCGGGCCAGCGCCGAGGCGGTGCGCCGGGTCGAGGCCTACCGCGAGGACTCCCACGCCGCCCTCGCCCGCGTGATCGAGGACTGGGAGCCCACCGAGCTGCGCACGTTCGCGCAGCTGCTGGCGCGCCTGAACGACGCCTTCACCGTCGACTGAGCCCCGTGCGTCAGGGGCGCAGCAGCACCTTGACCGCGCGCCGCTCGTCCATGGCGCGGTAGGCCTCGGCGACGTCGTCGAGGCCGAGCTGCAGGTCGAAGACGTCGCCCGGCGTGATCGCCCCGGACACCACGTCGGGCAGCAGCTCGTCGAGGTAGTGGCGCACCGGGGCCACACCGCCCGCGAGGCCGGAGTTGGTGCCGAACATGACGGGCACGTTGAGCTCCACGCCGTGGGGGACGCCGACGTAGCCGACGGTGCCGCCGGGACGCAGGCTCTGGAAGGCCTGCTTCATCGACTCCTTCGTGCCGACGCACTCCAGCACGCTGTCGGCGCCGATGCCGCCGAGGATCTCCTTGACCTCCGCGGCTCCCTCCTTGCCCCGGGTCGCGACGACGTGGTCGGCGCCGAAGCGGCGCGCGAGCTCCTGGCGCGGCTCGTGGCGCGACATCGCGACGACCGTCTCGGCGCCGAGACGCTTCGCGGCCAGGACCGCGCTGAGGCCGACCGCACCGTCGCCCACGACCGCCACGGTGGAGCCCGGACCCACGCGGGCCGAGACGGCGGCGTGGTGACCCGTCGGGAACACGTCGCTGAGCGTCAGCAGGTGGGGGACGAGGGCGTCGTCGACGGGCTGGGGGACACGCACGAGCGTGCCGTCGGCGAACGGCACGCGGACGAGCTCGGCCTGGGCGCCGTCGTAGCCGCCGCCGTTCACGCACGAGGTCTGCACGCCCTTGCGGCAGACCGCGCAGGTGTTGTCGCTGTACAGGAAGGGTGCGATGACGAACTCGCCCACCGCGACGTCGGCCACGGCGGAGCCCACCTGCTCGACCACGCCGACGAACTCGTGGCCGATGCGGCGCGGCTCCGCCTGCTCGCCGTTGGCGCCGCGGTAGGGCCAGAGGTCGCTACCGCACACGCAGGCGGCCACGACGCGCACGACCGCGTCGGTGTCGTCCTGCAGGACCGCGTCGGGCACGGTGTCGAGTCGGATGTCGCCGGGGCTGTGGAGGACGGTCGCACGCATGTCTCCTTCCTACCAGTGCGGCGGTGGGCGTGCTGCGTCCTGTCGTGGTCGGACGGTGCGTCGGCTGGGGCTCTCGTGGCCGGGCCGGTGCGCTGCCTGCGGGGTCTGGTGTTGGTGGTGCGCTGCCTCGGCTGGCGCTGGGTGTGGTCTCCGCAAGGGCCTCGACCGGGCGGTTGGGCGGGAGCCGGCTTCGGGTCTCGGGCTGTGGCTCGCGCTGTGGGACGCAAGAATCTGCGTTCGTGTGCGGGAGGGTCAAGGATGCTGCGTTTGCTACGGGATCCCGTAGCGAACGCAGAAGCGTTCGGTCTGGTTCGCGTGAATGCAGAATCTTGGGTGCCCTTTGCGTTGGGGAGACGAAGGATTCTTCCTTCTCGTGGACCGTTCCACGAGAAGGAAGAATCCTTCACCCGTCTGGCCCCGTCAGCGGTGGATGCGCCACCTGGAGAGCGTCTAGAAGGTGGCAGATCCACCGCCGGACCACGCAAACGCAGATGCTTGCGTCTGACGCGGGCCGCAGCCCCGACGACACAGGTGTGGAAGGATCGGGGCATGACCTCCAAGCCTGAAGTGGACTTCATCGAGGGCCCCGCGCCCACCGAGCTGCAGATCAAGGACCTCATCGTCGGCGACGGCCCCGAGGCGGTGCCCGGCGGCGTCGTCGACGTGCACTACGTGGGCGTCGAGTTCGACACCGGCGAGCAGTTCGACGCCTCCTGGGACCGTGGCCAGTCCGCGCGCTTCCCGCTCCCGCAGCTCATCGGCGCGTGGCAGCAGGGCATTCCCGGCATGAAGGTCGGCGGACGCCGTCAGCTCGTCTGCCCGCCCGAGCTGGCCTACGGGCCCGCCGGCGGCGGACACCGTCTGTCGGGCAAGACCCTCGTCTTCGTCATCGACCTGCTGGGCGTCGGCTGAGCCGACCGCCCCGAACCACGACGCCCCCGGACCCTCGGTCCGGGGGCGTCGTCGTGCCCGTGGCGCTCACACGCGCAGGTCGTCGAGCAGACGACGCAGCCGCTTGACCGAGACCGGACGCGCCGTGCCGAGGTTCTGCGCGACGACGCTCACCCGGAGCTCCTCCAGGGCCCAGCGGACCTCCTGCACGTCGGCCGCGGCGCGACGCAGCGGACTGAGCCCGCCGGTGCGCTCGTGGAACTCCGCCTCGAGCTCGTGCACGCGGACCAGCTGCTCGGTGAGCGGGGTCGCGAGCCGGCGACGCGCCGCCTCGAGGTAGACCGGCAGCCGGCGCAGCTGCTCCACGCCGAGGTCGCGCACGAAGCCCGGCGCCACGAGCCAGCTCAGCTGCACGCGCACGTCCTCCGCCGGCTCGCCCATGCCCTGCGGCTGGGCCTGGCCGAGCTTCTCCAGGGAGCGGAGGACGTCGCGCAGCACGCCCGACGTCACGTCGTGGACGTCGGCCCTGACCTTCTCGCGCAGGGCCAGGAAGGCGGCCTCGTCCCACACCGGCCCGCCGTGACGGACCACCAGGTGGTCGAGGGCCGCGAGCCGGCAGTCGTCGAGCACGGCCGCCGCGTCGCCGTAGGGGGAGGAGGCCAGCAGCAGCTTCTGGCGCAGGTCGAGCGTGCGGCCGATCGAGGGCGTCGTGGTCGGGGTGGCGAGCGCGAGCAGCCGACCCTGGCCCCGCACCATCGCCGCGTGCTGCTCCTCGGGCGTGTCGAGCACGCGCAGCGCCACGGAGGCCCCCTCGTCGACGAGAGCCGGGTACCCGACGACCTGCCCGGCCGGCACGGTCCGCTCCAGCGTGCCGACGTCCCACGCCGTGATCCCGGTCCGTGCCGCCTCCGCGGCGACCTCGTCGAGGTCGCGCCGGACGACGTCCTGGAGCTCGGCGCGCAGCGCGTCGAGGTCGCGACCCCGGGCCAGCTCGGTGCCGTCGTCGACCACCCGGAAGGTCACCTTCAGGTGGTCGGGGACCGCCGACAGGTCGAAGTCGTCGGGGGAGACGAGCGTTCCGGTGCGCTGGCGGATGCCGCGCACCAGCTGGTCGAGCAGCGGGCCGCCCGTGGGGTCGAGCTGCTCCACGAGCGCCGCCGCGTGGTCGGGCACGGGCACCAGCTCGCGACGCAGCCGCTTGGGCAGCGACCGGACGAGGGCCACCACGAGCTCGTCGCGGTGACCGGGCACGTTCCACAGGAACTCGGCGGGGTCGAGGCCCAGCAGGTCGTCGACGGGCACGTCGACGACGACGCCGTCGCTCTCGGTGCCTGGCTCGAACGTGTACGACACGCGGTACTCGGCCGACTCCGACGTCCACGTGGTCGGGTAGTCGTGCTCGAGGTCGCCGACGTCGGCCAGCAGCATCGCCGGGTCGAGGTCGAGCAGGTCGGGGGTCTCGCGCGACGCCTTCTTCCACCAGCTGTCGAAGTGGCGCACCGAGACGACGTCGGCGGGGACCCGTGCGTCGTAGAACGCGAACAGCGTCTCGTCGTCGACCCGCAGGCCCCGGCGCCGGACGCGGTCCTCGACGGCCTCGGCCTCACGGATCCGCTCGGCGTTGCGCCGCATGAAGCCGTGCCGCGTGCGCCACTCGCCCTGCACGAGCGCGTGCCGGACGAACAGCTCCCGCGCGAGCGCGGGGTCGTGCCGGCCCAGCGGGACGAGCCGGTCGACCACCAGCGGCACGCCGTACAGCGTCACGCGCTCCTTCGCCATCGCCGCCCCGCGCCGCGCCGACCAGTGCGGCTCGGCGTACTGGCGCTTCACCAGGTGCGCCGCGGCCTGCTCGACCCACTCGGGCTCGACCTTCGCGACGGTGCGTCCCCACAGACGTCCGGTCTCGACGAGCTCACCGGCGACGACCCAGAGCGGTGGCTTGCGCGCGAGCGCGGACCCCGGGAACACCATGAAGCGCGCCCCGCGGGCGCCGAGGAACTCCTTGGAGTCGGCCTGCCGGACGCCCACGTGCGACAGCAGCCCGCTGAGGAGGGCGCGGTGCACGTCGGCCGGGTCGGCGCCGACCTTCCCGGGCTTCATCCCGAGGTCGCGCACGGTGCGCCGGAGCTGGGCGTGCACGTCCTGCCACTCGCGGATGCGCAGCCAGTGCAGCATCTCGTCGCGACAGAGCCGGCGGAACGCGCTGCTGCTGAGCTCGGCGCGCTTCTCCTGCACGTACTCCCAGAGCACCAGCCAGGAGAGGAAGTCCGAGTCGGGGCTGCGGAAGCGGGCGTGCAGCTGGTCGGCGCGGGCCTGCTGCTCGGCCGGGCGCTCACGAGGGTCCTGGATGGACAGGCCGGCCACGATGACGAGCACGTCGGCGACGCACCCCTGGCGGTCGGCGGCGAGCAGCATGCGGGCCATGCGGGGGTCCACGGGCAGGCGCGACATGGTGCGACCCAGCCGCGTCAGCCGGGGCCGACGGTCACGACCCTCCTGCAGCGCCCCGAGCTCGGTGAGCAGCGCGCGACCGTCGCCGACGGCGCGGCGGTCGGGCGCGTCGAGGAACGGGAAGTCCTCGACGTCGCCGAGGTCGAGCGAGGCCATCTGCAGCAGCACGGACGCGAGGTTGGTGCGCAGGACCTCCGGGTCGGTGAACTCCGGACGGCCGTCGTGGTCCTCCTCGGCGTAGAGCCGGATGCAGATGCCGTCGGCGACGCGGCCGCACCGTCCCGCGCGCTGCGCGGCGCTCGCGCGCGAGACGGGCTCGATGGGCAGCCGCTGCACCTTGAGCCGCTGGCTGTAGCGCGAGATGCGCGCGTACCCGGTGTCGACGACGTACCGGATGCCGGGCACGGTCAGCGACGTCTCGGCGACGTTGGTGGCCAGCACGATCCGTCGACCCGGGTGGGACGCGAAGATCTTGGCCTGGTCCTGCGCGGCGAGCCGGCCGTACAGCGGCAGGATCTCGGTCTGGCGCCAGCGCAGGCCCTCGAGGTGGGCGGCGGCGTCGCGGATCTCCCGCTCGCCGGACAGGAAGACGAGCACGTCGCCCTCGCGGGGCAGCTCCCGGATCGCGGACTCGATGCCGTCGAGCATGCCGTCGTCCGGGTCGGTCAGCGGTCGGTAGCGGACCTCGACCGGATAGGTGCGGCCGCTCACCTCGACGACCGGGGCGTCGTCGAACATCGCCGAGAAGCGCCCGACGTCGATCGTCGCCGAGGTGACCACGACCTTGAGGTCGGGGCGCCGGGGGAGGAGCTGCTTGAGGTAGCCGAGCAGGAAGTCGATGGCGAGGCTGCGCTCGTGCGCCTCGTCGACGATCACCGTGTCGTAGCGGGACAGGTCGCGGTCGTGGTGGATCTCGCTGAGCAGCAGCCCGTCGGTGACCAGTCGGATCTGCGTGGCGTCGCTGGTGCGGTCGTCGAAGCGCACCGCGTAGCCGACCTCCTGGCCGAGCTCGACCTCGCACTCCTCGGCGATGCGGGCCGCGACCGACCGCGCGGCGATGCGCCGCGGCTGCGTGTGCACGATGCGCTCCCGGCCGAGCAGGCGCGCGATCTTGGGCAGCTGGGTGGTCTTGCCCGACCCGGTCTCGCCGGCGACGACCACGACCTGGTGGTCGCGCAGCGCGGCGGCGATGTCGTCCGCGCGGTCGGCGATGGGAAGCCCGGGCGCGACCTCGACCTTCATCGTCGAGGTCGTCATCGCAGCCCCAGCCGGTCGCCGAGGACGAGGACACCGACGAACGCGAACACGTCGAGCAGGGTATGGGCCACCACGAGGGGAGCGAGCCGCCGGGTGCGGTGGTACCAGTAGCCAAAGACCAGGCCCATGAGGACGTTGCCGAGCGCCTGGCCGAAGCCCTGGTAGAGGTGGTAGCTGCCGCGCAGCAGGGCGCTGGAGACGATGATCGTCGGGGTGCTCCACCCGATCTGACGCAGCCGCGTGAACAGGTAGCCGATCATGACGACCTCCTCGAGCACGCCGTTCTGGAACGCCGCGAGCACGAGGACCAGGGCGGTCCACCAGTAGACCTGCTGGGGCACGGTGACCACGTCGGCCGTGACGCCGAGGGCCCGGCCCGCGAGGTAGACGCCGATGCCGGGCAGGCCGATGAGGGCGGTCAGGCCGACCCCCTCCAGGACGGTCCGCCGGCGTCCCGCCCCCGTGAGACCGAGGCGACGCAGGACGCCCGGCCCGTCGCCGGCCAGCAGGAACAGGGCGAGGCCGACGGGCACGAGCGCGAACCCGATGCCGAGCAGCTGGTAGGTGACGTCGAGCCACTCGCGGTCGCTGCGGGAGGCGTTCAGCGTCGCGGTGGCGTCGCGGAGCGGGCCGCGGGTGAGTGCGGCGAGCAGGCTGAGGGCGGCGTAGACCGCCGACTGGCCGAGGGAGAGGCCGAGGACGAGCCAGACCTCGAGGCGCAGACGACGGCCGTCCGGCACCGCCGCACCGGTCGCGGGGACGCTCACAGGTCGTTCGTGGCGAACGTGTCGCACTGGTCGGCGGTGCCGCCGTCGTAGCCGGCGAGGAACCAGCGCTGTCGCTGCTCGCTGGAGCCGTGCGTCCAGGTGTCGGGGTCGACCGTGGCCCCGGCCGAGGCCTGGATGTGGTCGTCGCCGACGGCCGCCGCAGCCGAGAGGGCCGAGCGGATGTCGGACGGGGTCAGCGGCTGCAGCAGCGTGGTGCCCTCGGCGTCCTCGGTGGTGGCGGCGTGGTGCGCCCAGACACCGGCGAGGCAGTCGGCCATCAGCTCGACGCGCACGCCGCCGCCGGTCGCGCCGCTGCCGGACTGCGCACGGTCGAGGATGCCGAGGATCTGCTGGACGTGGTGGCCGTACTCGTGGGCCACGACGTACTCCTGCGCGAGCGCGCCGCCGTCGGCCCCGTAGCGGCTGGAGAGCAGGTCGAAGAAGCCGGTGTCGAGGTAGATGCGCTCGTCCGACGGGCAGTAGAACGGGCCCGTGCTGCTCGAGGCGGTGCCGCAGGCCGACTGCGTCGCTCCGGAGAACACGACGGTGCGGGCCAGCCGGTACTGGCGGCCGACGTCGGCGGGCAGGGCGTCGGTCCAGTAGTCCTGCACGCTGTTGACGGTGCCGACGACCCGGCAGACGTCGTCCCGGTTGGCGTCGGCGCCGGTGCGACACCGGCTGAGGTCGACGGTGGAGTCCTCTCCCGCGGTCCCGACCTGGCTGGTGTCGAAGGGGTCCTGGCCCCCGGTGAGGGCACCGGGATCGACGCCCAGGAAGATCGCGACGAGCGTCACCACGAGCGCCCCGACGCCGCCACCGATGACGGCGCCGCCGCGCACGCGACCGCCGGTGACCTGGCTCGTGTCGAGGCGGGCGTCCTCGTTGAAGCTCATGCGCGGAGTCTACGCAGCGGACGTCACGTCGGCGCTGCGCAGCCGAGCCGCCCGGACTCACCTACGCTCGGGCCGTGAGCACCTCCGTGACCGAGCGCAACGCCGCCGCCGGCCCCGCCCTGTCGTCCGACCCGGCCGCCGACGAGGCCCGTCGCCGTGGACTGCGCAGGATGCGCGTCGTGGCCACGTCGCTGCTCGTCGTCGCGGCGGTCGTGTTCGTCCTGACCCGTGAGCAGGGTGGCGCCTGGGGCTACGTGAACGCCGCCGCCGAGGCCGCGATGGTGGGCGCGATCGCCGACTGGTTCGCGGTCACGGCGCTGTTCCGCCACCCGCTCGGGCTGCCGATCCCGCACACCGCGATCATCCCGCGCCGCAAGGCCTCCCTCGGCGCCAGCCTGCAGGAGTTCGTGACCGAGAACTTCCTGCGCCCCGAGGTCGTGAAGGAGCGGCTGGACTCCGCCGAGCTCACGCGACGTGCGGGCGTCTGGCTCGCCGAGGGCGACCACGCCGAGCGGCTCGTGCGCGAGGGGTCGAAGATCACGGCGCACGCCCTCACCCGGGTCAAGCGCGACGACGTGGCCGCCCTCGTGCGCGACGCGATCGTGCCGCGACTCGTGGAGGAGCCGCTCGCCCCGGTGGCCGGGAAGCTGCTCGGGGACGTGCTCGCCGAGCGGGCGCACGTCGGCATGGTCGATCTGGTGCTCGACGAGCTGCACGCGTGGCTGCTGGAGAACGAGGACGAGGTGATGGCGCTGGTGGGGGAGCGCGCCCCCTGGTGGACGCCGCAGTGGGTCGACGAGCGGGTCGGCTCACGGCTGCACCTCGAGGCGGTCACGTGGGTGCAGGAGATCCGCGACCAGCCCGAGCACCGCGCGCGGCGCGCGCTCGACGGCTGGCTCGGTCGTCTCGTCGACGACCTCCAGTCCGACGAGGCCACCCAGGAGCGCTTCGAGCGGCTCAAGAGCCGCATGCTGAACCAGCCGCAGGTCACGACCACGGGCGTCGCGATCTGGGACGCCCTGCGGCACGCCCTCGTGGAGACCCTCCAGGACGAGGACGGCATGCTGCGCCGTCGCGCTCTGCAGGAGCTGCACGCGCTCGCCGACCGTCTGCAGCGGGACACCGAGCTGCAGGCCCGCGGCGACCGGGTCGTCGCCGACGCCGGCGCCTACCTCGTCGAGCACTACGGGTCCGAGGTCGCCACGATCATCTCGGCCACCGTCGACCGCTGGGACGGCGTCGAGACCGCGCGCAAGGTCGAGCTGCACGTCGGCCGCGACCTGCAGTTCATCCGCATCAACGGGACCGTCGTCGGCGGCCTGGCCGGCCTGGTGATCCACACCCTCAGCCACCTCGTCTGACCAGGGGGTGGGGTGCGCGGGGCGCGCAGCACCCCTGGTACAGTTCCTGACTGCACCACGGACCTCCACGAGGTCCACGTCCGGGTGGCGGAATAGGTAGACGCGCTAGCTTGAGGTGCTAGTGCCCGGTTACGGGCATGGGGGTTCAAGTCCCCCCTCGGACACGCTGAGAGAGCGGCCAGTAATGGCCGCTTTTTCATTTAGCGCCCCACCCTGTACTCACCGCGCGGAAGTGCCTTGAGCGTGGATGAACCATTGGCTCGAAGGGTGAGTTCGACGGTCCCAGCGATCGAGTCGGATCTGTCCGGGGTGCGTCCGGTAATCCTCGCAAGACGGCGCCTACACGCGCTGGGGCTCGGAGGCTCGAGTGGACAGGCGCCAAAGCATGGACCGGCCCTCCTGCCGCACGCCGCGTTGGCCGCCGATGGGGCCCCCGGCAGTTACAGGCGGAGTTCATACCTTCTTCGAGATCCGCAGGTGCCTTCGGCAATTTTCCTTGATCCGAACGGCTTTCGAGGTTGCTGCGACTCTGGTACTCCTATGAGCTGAGTCGGCATCCGGATCGAGCCGAATCCATGAACGGATGCACGTTGATTGTTACGTGTAGGGGGACCATCGAACGGTCGCGCGAGAGGACGAGGGTCAGTATGAGCGAGTTTGACGCACATCGTTTTCTCAGCGACTTGAGGCGGGGGGTCGATGAGCAGAATCAGGTCGTGTCCGAAAGAGTGCCTCCCCCCGTCACCGCGCAGAGCCTTCTAGACTTGACCTCCCTGGTTTATTACTGGGCTGAGTCTCAGGGGACGAGTCATCGTTCCGACACCTTCCCAACCTGGCAGCCGCTGAAAGACTCACTAGCGTATGTCGAAGGGTTGACTCATGAGCAATTGATCGCGTCGTTCTTGGAACAGAACCGTCTGTCCTCGGGCACGTGGCTCGATACCAATCCGACCCGAAACATGGTCGGGTGGTCGATGGAAGTCATGCGCAGATGCCTGCTAACGACTCTCGATTCTCTGGCTGGTGCCGCCGTACTCCTTTCGCGTCCCGGTCACTCTCGCGCGCCAATCATTCTTGCTCGGTCCGCTCTCGAGGCGACTGCGACGCTCGCCGGCCTTGTTGATCCGACAATCGACTCAAAAGAACGCAGTCGACGGCTACTCAACCTTCGGCTATCAGAGATTCACGAGGCCGCAGAGGGCGAGAGTGGGTCCGTGGACCTCCAAGAGATGCTGGCTTTTGCGGAGCACATCGGCTTCACACCCGTTCGACCGAGAAGCCGCTGGACTGCACCCTTCCTGCCTGGCGCTAATGGGCGAGCAGATTCGTCCGCGCAAGCTATCGAGCGAGCGCTTCCGTCTGTTGGACGCGACTTCTGGCGCACACAGTCTGCCGTGACGCACTCACGCGCAGCAGCGATGTTGATCGCGGACGAGTACGCAGCTCCCCATGCCATCGACCCGGGGAGGCAGGCCGAGTCGGCGAGCTTCAACATCCTTCCATCGGTTCTTGTACTAACGGAGATGCTGCCGAGCATCTCCGCATTCACCGGATGGAGCGCCTTTGAACATCAGGACGTAGTCCAGCGGTGCCACCGGGCTCTGTCGAGCTGCGCGGGCCTGGATGACCGGGCAATCCGCGGAAGGCTCGGGTTCGACTGATTGGACCTGGTGCGTACTTGCCTCGTAAGTCTTTTGGCGGAGTCTGCTTCGACTCATCCGTGGCCTAGATGGTCGGGTCGGTGGGGCCACAGCCCCCAGCACCACGTCAGCCGGCGGCGCCCTCGGCGTCCGACGGGTCGGCGGTCGCCCGGTCGGGGGAGCCGTCGGGGCGAGACGGCGTCTCGGTGACCTGCTCGGCCGCCCGGCGCAGACGCTTGTCGCCGTACATGTCGAGGTCGGCGTGCCGCAGGCCCTCCGGGCCGCCGGGCGCGACGCCCATGCTCAGCGTCACCTGCTCCGTGGCCGCCCACCACCGGCGTAGCTCCTCGAGCCGGCGTCGCGCGGACGCCTCGTCCTCGTCGAGGACCAGCACGAACTCGTCACCGCCCGTGCGGAAGACGTCGCCCGAGCCGTGGACGCTGCAGGCCAGCAGCGCGCCCAGCCTGCGCAGGAGGTCGTCGCCGGCGACGTGGCCGTGGGTGTCGTTGAACCGCTTGAACCCGTCGACGTCGATCACGGCCAGCGTGGAGCGACCCGACGACGCGTCCAGCCGACAGGCGAGGTCGCGCCGGTTGAGCACACCGGTGAGCGGATCGGTCCGCGCCAGACGTTCCAGCTCCACCCGCTGCTCGTTCAGGTGCGTGATCAACCGGGCCGGCAGCTCCGAGACGATCACCCACATGACGGCCGTCGCGGTGGTCCGTTGCAGCACGGGCCCCTCGAACCCGCCCCACGCGACCACGAACGCGGGCACGGCCGGCCCCAGCAGCCACAGCGAGCGCCACGGCGGCTGCGTCAGCCCGGCGAACACGAAGGCCATGCTGACCAGTCCCGGCACCAGACGGGCAGCCTCCGGTGCGTCGACGCCGACCAGTCCGTACACGACGCACACGGCCGCGGGCCACACCAGGAGCGTCGACCGACGTCGCCAGCACCCGAACCGCAGGCCGACCATCAGTGCCAGCGCGGCAAGGGGCGGCGCCGCCAGCAGTACCACGGGTGTCGCGGTCCCGGGCGGCGAGCTCGTCGCCGCCGTCACCGCGAGCACCACCGACTCGACGAACACGGCGACCGCGCCGCACACGTGCCACACGCGCAGGTCCCACGCGCCGGGCCGCCGCCAGGGCGGTCGCTCCGCTGGTCCTCGTGCTGCTGTCCCCGATCGTCCGTCGCGCGTCCTCACGGGTTCACGCGATAGACCTTGACGCTGTCGACGACGTAGTCGAAGGCGTCCTTGGTGTGCTGCTGGTCGGGCATGCCCCAGTAGGACGAGCCCACCTGCATGTTCAGCCGGATGTTGAACGGGCTGTCGAACGCGGTGCGCGCCCACGGCACGTCGTCCATCGGGATCGTCGACAGCACCTGGTCGTCGTACGTGAACTGCATGCAGTCCGGCGTCCAGTTGAAGCCGTACGTGTGGAAGCCCTCGTACACTCCGGGCGTCCGCGTGGCCCAGTTCTGGTGCGCCCAGGCGTACCACTCGCCGCGCTTCTTGCCGAGGTTCGTGTCCTCCCACAGCGTCGTCGTGTAGGAGCCGGCCGGGTTCCAGCGCTGCGTCGACTCGCCGCCGTACGCCTCCATGACGTCGATCTCGCCGTTGGTGCGGTCACCGCGCAGCCAGAAGGCCGGCCAGACGCCCCGGGTCATCGCGCGCGACGTCGGCAGCTTGGCCCGCATCTCCCAGCGGCCGTACTTCTGGGAGAACGTGCCGACGGTGTCGAGGTAGCCGGTGTCGTACCACCGTTGGCGGACGCCGCTGGAGACCGTGGCTGGCGTCGAGCGACGGCGGCCCTCGATGGTGAGCGTCCCGTCGGACACGTCGACCGCGTCCTTCGTCACGTACGCCGCGTCGAAGGAGAGGTGCGTCCGGTCGCGCACCCGCCACTTGGTGGTGTCGAGGCTCGTCCCGTCGAACTCGTCGGCGAAGCTCAGCGTGCGGCGCTGCGGTGAGTTGAGGTCGTCGCAGGTCCGGGTGGTGCTCCCGGGCGGCGTCGGCTCCGGCGTCGGAGTCGGGCTCGCCGTGGGGGTGGGGGTCGTGGGCTCCGGCGTCGGCTCCGACGGGCTCGGCTCGGGGGTGGGCGTCGACGGTGCCGTGACGGTCACGGTCGCGCCCCGGAACCGCACGGCGGCGCCGCGTGGCAGGTCCTCACCGCGGTAGACGACCCGGACGCGGCTGCCGGCCTGCTCGGTGCGCAGCTGCGCACCGAGCCAGGCCCAGTCGTCGACGGCGTCGCGGGAGCCGCTGAACGACTGGACGACGCTGCCGTCGCGGGCGACCTCCTGGAGGGTCAGCCGGACAGGTCTGGCGCCGCCCACCGTCGACACCTGGCCGGCGACGTGCACGAGCGACCCGGCCTCGAGCCGGTCACCGGAGAGGCGCGACGTGGCCGTCACGCCCCCACCGGTGGTGGCGCGGAGCTGGCAGACCCGGTCGGGGGCGTCGACCCCCGAGACCTGGGCGTTCAGCGAGGTCGTCCAGCCCAGCCCACCGGAGCGGCACGTGCTGTTCGGCACCCACTCCCCGGCACGCCCCGGGGGCAGGCCGGCCGTCACCCGCACGGGACGGACGAAGAACCGGGCGTGCCCGCGGGTACGGGTGTGCACGGGGCGGACGGCGATCCGGCTGCCCTCGTGCGCGATGGTCAGGGTGGTGGAGACGGTGCGGTACGTCCAGCTGCCGGGCACGGCGCGTCCGGTCACGATGCGCGTCGCCCCCGACGTGCGTCGCTCCGTGACCCGCAGGGCCAGGCGTCCACCGCGCAGGCCGGACGCCATCGGCGCGGTGACCGTGACCCGGGTGCCCGCGGGGAAGGCCAGCAGGCTGGAGCTGCTCTGCGCCGCGACGTCACGGGTGCGGGGAGAGTGGTTCTTGACGACGAGTGCACGACGGGACGAGCGCTGTTGGACCGCGAGGCGTGCACGGTCGCCGGGGTGCCAGGACGCCCGGCCCGCGGCGAAGTCGTGGTTGCGCAGGACCTGCGCCGTCGTGGGGGACGTCGTGGCCGAGGACGTCGTGGTCGTGGCCGGGCCCGGGTCGAGGGAGCGCGTGGCTCCGCCGGCGACGGCGGCCGAGGCCGGAGCGGCCATCGCGCCGACCACGAGGACCCCGGACAGGAGGTGGATGCCGATGCGCGGCACCCACCTCCCCGGGGCGATGGTGCGTTCTCCCATGACGTGCCACCTCGGTGTGCTTCTCCCTGGCACAGCACGCGGTCTCCCGTCCGCGATGCTGCTCGTGGGACGAACTCAACCACAGGTTGGGACTTTGGTCCTGATTTAAATTGAGAATCTTTGGGACAACGTCCTGGCCCGGACCGGGATCGCGGCAGGACCCCTCCGGGACCGGCGGTCAGGCGGGCAGCAGACGGCCGACGAAGGCCTCGAGCTGGGCGATGGTGCTGCACGCGTGCATCGGCACCACCTGCGCGTACTCCGGCGCGACGGAGTCGCCGAGGCCCCACCGGGTCGGGTGCTCGGGGTTGAGCCAGAACGTGCGACGTGCGCGGTCCGCCACCGCCGCCAGCGCGGGCAGGCCGAGAGGCTGGTTGTTGTTCCGGGCGTCGCCCAGCACCAGCACGCTCGTCCGGGGCCCCACGGCGTCGAGGTGGTGCTCCGCGAAGTCCGCGAAGGCCTCGCCGTAGTCGCTCGAGGTGTGCCAGGAGGTCACGCGCGCCTCGGCCGCGATGCGCTCCGCCAGGTCGCCACCGTCCTTGACGATGTCGGTCACCTCCGCGGTGGCGTTGACGAAGGCGAACACGCGCACCTTGCTGAACTGGTCGCTGAGTGCACGGACGAGCAGCATCGTGAACGCCGAGAAGCCCGCGACCGACCCCGACACGTCGCACAGCAGCACCAGCTCGGGCCGGCCGGGGTGGGGGCGGGCGTGGACGGGCACGATCGGGACGCCGCCGGTCGACAACGCCCTGCGCATGGTCCGGCGCACGTCGATCCGACCGCGCTGCGAGGCGCGTCGCCGTGCCGACAGCCGGGTCGCGAGCCGTCGCGAGAGGGGTCCGACCGCCACCCGCAGCTCCTCGAGCTGCTGACGGTTCGCGCTCAGGAAGTCGACGTGCTCGTTCGTGCTCCGCACCGCGTGGCGCAGGATCACGTCGCGTCCGCGCGACTCCGCCGTCCGCCGCCTTGCCTCGGACGCCACCATCTGGCGGAAGGCCTCCACGAGCCGACGGATCTCGTCCCGCTCGAGACGGTCCGTGAAGGGGGTGTCGGCATCTCCGTCTCCGGCTCCGCCGACTGCTGGGGCGGCGGCACTCCGCCCCCCGCCGGGTGCTCGACCCGACCCCGACCCGCCGCGGCCCTGGCCCGCCGCCCCGTCACCCCCGGCTCCTCGCAGCGCGAGGGCGCCGGCGATCGCCGTCTGCGGTGCCATCCGGTCGAGGGTCTGGAACGCCGACCAGCCCGTGCTGCCGGTGCCGGGCGTCCCCACCGTGCCCAGGGCGTCGACCGCCAGCTCGGCGATCTGCTCGAGCGTGCGCAGGTCGCCGTCCGCGAGTGCCATGACCAGCAGGTCGCGCAGGTCCTCGGTGTCGAGGGGCCCGTCGTGCTCGGCGACGCTCGCCGAGGCGCCGACGCCGGAGGGGAAGAACAGGTCGAAGGTCATGTCGAAGACCTCCCGCTGACCACCGCGGCGCACCAGCGCTGCGGCCAGGCCCTCGCGCAGGAGGGTCCGGTCCTCGAGGCCGAGCACGGTCGCCACCTGTCCCGCGTCGACGACCTCGCTGGTGCCCACGCGCATCCCTTTGGAGCGCAGGGCGGTCGCGAACGCGACGAGCCGGCCGGCGAGGTCCTCGCCGGTCGCAGCCTGCCCGCTGTCGTCGTCCACGGAGCCGCTCAGACCTCGAGCGCGGCGCCGACGTCGAGCGTCTCGCGGGCCTTCGTGATGTCCTCGTGGTGCTTCAGCACGACGCCCAGCGTCTGCTGCACGGCGTCGTCGTCGAGCCTGCCGCCGAGGGCGAGCAGCGTCTGCGCCCAGTCGATGGTCTCCGAGACCGAGGGCGTCTTGCGCAGGGGCATCGCGCGCAGCGCGTTCACGACGCGCACCAGCGACGCCGAGACCGCGTCGTCGAGGCCCGGCGCCTTGAGCTCCACGATGCGTCGCTCCAGCTCGGGGTCGGGGAAGTCGAGGTGCAGGAACAGGCAGCGCCGACGCAGCGCCTCGGACAGCTCACGCGTGGCGTTCGACGTGAGCACGACGAACGGCCGCCGGGTGGCACGGATCGTCCCGAGCTCCGGGACCGTCACCTGGAAGTCGCCGAGCACCTCGAGCAGCAGACCCTCGATCTCGACGTCGGCCTTGTCGGTCTCGTCGACGAGCAGCACGGTGGGCCCCGTCCGACGGATGGCCGTGAGGAGGGGACGGGGGAGCAGGAACTCCTCGCTGAAGACGTCGGTGCGGGCCTCGTCCCACGACTCGTCGCGCCCGGCCGTGATGCGCAGCAGCTGCTTGGCGTGGTTCCACTCGTAGAGCGCCCGCGCCTCGTCCACGCCCTCGTAGCACTGGAGCCGCACCAGCTCGGCGTCCTGCGACGCCGCGACGGCGCGGGCGAGGTCCGTCTTGCCGGTCCCGGCGGGACCCTCGACGAGCAGCGGCTTGCCGAGCACCGAGGCCAGGTAGACGGTGGTGGCGATCGCGTCGGACGCGAGGTAGCCCTGCTCCGCCAGGCGTTCCTTGACGTCCTGCACCGAGCTGAAGTTGGTCGTGGCCATCGTGCCCCTTCCGGCGATCGTGCCTACCATCGTGCCGTGGGAGCTTTCGAGGTCGTCCGCGAGGTGCCGATGGAGCCCACCGAGGTCTTCGCCAGGCTCACCGACTGGGAGCGGCACGGAGAGGCCGTGCCCCTGACGCGGATCCGTCGGACGGAGACCGGCTTCGTGGCACGCACCGCGTTCGGCCCGGTCGGCTTCGACGACGTCATGGACGTCGTCGCCTGGGACCCGCCCCGCTCGTGCCGCATCGAGAAGCGCGGCCGGGTCGTGAAGGGCTGGGCCGAGGTGCACGTGCACCCCACGCCGCACGGCTCGCGCGTGGTGTGGCGCGAGGTCGCGCACACGGTGGGCGTCCCGCGCTTCGCGGCGCGTCTGGAGGAGGCTGCGGGCCGGCGGCTGTTCGGCCGCGTGGTCGACCACCTGCTGCGCACCTAGACTGCCCGCATGGGGACCAGCGAGCAGTCGTACACCGCCGAGGCCGAGGCCCTGGAGATCTGCCGTGACCTGATCCGGCTCGACACCTCCAACTACGGCGACGGCAAGGGACCGGGGGAGCGCAAGGCGGCCGAGCACGTCGCCGCGCTGCTGGCCGAGGTCGGCATCGAGTCCGAGATCGTCGAGGCCGCACCCGGCCGGGCGAGCGTGGTGGCCCGCTGGGGCGACCAGACCTCCAGCCGCGACGGCCTCCTCGTGCACGGTCACCTCGACGTCGTCCCGGCGCAGGCCGACGACTGGACGGTCGACCCCTTCGCCGGTGAGGTCGAGGACGGCTACCTGTGGGGTCGCGGCGCGGTCGACATGAAGGACTTCGACGCCATGCTGCTGTCGGTCGTGCGCGCGCGTCAGCGCGTCGGCGCCGTGCCGGAGCGCCCCGCCACGCTCGTGTTCACCTCCGATGAGGAGGCCGGCGGACGCGAGGGCGCCCACTGGCTCGTCGAGCACCGCCCCGACCTGTTCGAGGGGTGCACCGAGGCGATCGGCGAGGTCGGCGGCTTCTCGCTCGAGGTCGGGGGACAGCGGCTGTACCTGATCGAGTCCGGCGAGAAGGGCATCAGCTGGATGCGGCTACGGGCGCGCGGTACGGCGGGGCACGGCTCCATGCGTCAGAGCGACAACGCGATCACGCACCTGGCGCAGGCCCTGGTGGCCATCGGCGAGCACGCCTGGCCGGCGACGCCGGGGCCGTCGATGCAGCTCCTCCTGGCCAAGATCGCCGAGCTCACCGGTGACGACGCACAGGACCCCGACGCGCTCCTCGAGCACGTCGGCCCGGCGATCCGCATGCTCGGTGCGGGTCTGCGCAACTCCACCAACGCGACGATGCTCGAGGCCGGCTACAAGCACAACGTCGTGCCCGGGGAGGCCGTCGCGTACGTCGACGGCCGCTACCTGCCGGGGCACACCGACTCCTTCCTGCCTGCCGTGCAGGAGCTCGTCGGCGACCGGGTCGACGTCGAGCCGTACATCGTCGACCGCGCGCTCGAGTACCCGTTCCGGGGCGACCTCGTCGACGCGATGACCGTGGCGCTGCACGCCGAGGACCCCGACGCGCACGTCGCCCCGTACCTGATGTCCGGCGGCACGGACGCCAAGGCGTGGGACAAGCTCGGCATCACGTCGTACGGCTTCACGCCGCTTCGGCTGCCCGGCGACCTCGACTTCACCGCGCTGTTCCACGGGGTCGACGAGCGCGTGCCGGTCGACGCCCTGGAGTTCGGCGCACGGGTCTTCGACCGGTTCCTCGACCTCGCCTGAGCGCGGGGATCCCGGCGAAAGATCGTCTAGAGCGTCGCGCGGACGCGGATGATCTTTCGTCGCAGCCGCACGGTGCGGTGGCCCGAGCGGTCCTTGCGGAGCCGGTCGATCTCCCAGCCCTGGAACTCCGCGGCGTCGGTGAGGAGCCGGCAGACGGCGTTGCGCGACTGGGTGCGCGGGATCGAGAAGTCCCAGAACTCGTACTCCACGGCGCCTCGTCGCATGCTCACCTCTCGTCCTCCCAGGTGTGGGGCGCGGACACGTCGTCCAGCGCCGCGATGATCTCCGTCGGCAGCTCCAGGGCGTCCGAGCCCAGAGCGGTGCGCAGCTGTGCGGTGGTGCGGGCGCCGACCAGCGTGGAGGCCACGGTGGGCCGGTCGCGGACCCAGGCGAGGGCGACGTGCGCCGGTGCGGCGTCGAGACCCTCGGCAGCCCGCACGACGGCCTCCACGACGGGCGCCTGGTCGGGGCCGAGGTAGGGGGCGACGAAGCCGCTCCACTGGTTCGAGGCGGCTCGTGAGTCCGCCGGGGTGCCGGTACGGTACTTCCCGGTCAGCACGCCGCGGGCCAGCGGTGACCACGCGAGGTGCCCCAGCCCCAGGTGCTCGGCGGCCGGGACGAGCTCCTCCTCGACGGTGCGGTTGAGCAGCGAGTACTCGACCTGGTGGGCGACGAGGAGCGGCCCGAGGGCGCGCGCCGCGGTCGCCGCGGCCAGCCCGACCTGCCAGCCGGCGAAGTTGGACAGGCCGACGTAGCGGACGCGACCGCTCGTCACGGCGTGCTCCAGGGCGGAGAGCGTCTCCTCCCACGGCGTCAGCCGGTCCCAGGCGTGGAGCTGCCACAGGTCGAGGTGGTCGGTGCGCAGCGCGCGCAGCGACGCGTCGAGCTGGGCGAGCAGGTGACCGCGTGAGGCGTCCGTGACGGCGTGGCCCCGACGGAACCCGACCACGCCCTTCCCGGCCAGGACGACCTGGTCCCTGACGCCGCGCTTGGCGACCAGGTCGCCGACCAGCGCCTCGGCCCGACCCTCGCCGTAGACGGGCGCGGTGTCGAGGAGGGTGCCGCCGGCGTCGAGGAAGGCGTCGAGCTGCTCCTCGGCCTCGACCTCGTCGACCTGGGAGCCGAAGGTCATCGTGCCGAGGCCGAGCCGCGAGACCCGCAGCCCCGAGTGACCGACCTGACGCTCCTGCATGCCAGCACCCTAGACCGCAGGTCCACGCCGGAGGTCTAGGCTCGCAGGGTGGATGTCCTGCGATCAGTCGTGCTCGGCCTCGTCCAGGGGCTGACGGAGTTCCTGCCCATCTCCAGCAGCGCGCACCTGGCGATCGTGCCCCGCTTCCTCGGCTGGGACGACCCGGGCGCCGCCTACACGGCCGTCGTGCAGATCGGCACCGAGCTCGCCGTGGTGCTGTACTTCTGGAAGGACATCTGGCGGATCGGCACCGGCTGGCTGCGCGGCCTCGTCTCGTCGGACGCCCGAGCCCTCCCGGAGTGGCGGATGGGCTGGTTCGTCATCATCGGCTCGATGCCGATCGTGCTGCTCGGGCTCGCGCTCGAGAGCCTGATCGACCGACAATTCCGCAACCTCTGGGTCATCGCGACGATGCTGGTCGTGCTCGGCGTCGTCCTCGGCGTCGCGGAGCGGGTCGGACGACGTACGCGCCCGATCGAGCAGCTGACCTGGACCCACGCGGTGGCGCTCGGCCTCGCGCAGGCGGCCGCGGTCGTCCCCGGTGTCTCGCGCTCGGGCGCGACCATCAGCATGGGTCTGCTGCTGGGCTACGAGCGGGCCGCGGCGACGCGTTTCGCGTTCCTGCTCGCCATCCCCGCGGTCGTCGGAGCGGGGCTCTATAAACTCAAGGACGTGCCCGGCGGCGAGAACGCCTACGGCTGGGGCCCGACGCTGATCGGCACGGTCGTGTCGTTCGTCGTGGGCCTCGCCGTCATCCACTGGCTGCTGCAGTACGTGAGCAAGCACTCGTACGCGCCGTTCGTCGTCTACCGCATCGTGCTGGGCACGCTCGTGCTCGCACTGCTGGCGTTCGGCGTGATCGGCGCGGGCGTGTCCGCCTCCGTGTAGCGTCCACGCTCCGGCAGGCTGCGACGTCACGGTCGCCGTCCATCGAGCAGAAGCCGGGGCTTCGAAGCCATGACTCCCATGGGGCGGTGTCGCGCGGGCGACGGCGCGGACATGCGGTCCTCTCCATCGCCCAGCAGGCGGCCATCGTCATCGACGACGTCGTGGCGAGCGTTCTGCTCTCGACACCGCATCCTTGGCCGAGAGCGAAACGTGAGTTCTCAGGCGCCGTGGGTGGGCTGTCGGCGGTAGGAGCGCGGCGTGAGGCCGAGGACGCGGCGGAAGTCCTTGGTGAGATGGGCGTGGTCGGCGTAGCCGAGGTCGGCGGCGACCTGGGTGATCGTGAGGGTCGGCTCTTCGCGCAGAAGCTGGGCGGCTTCCTGGAGGCGGTATCGGCGGATGATGGTCAGGGGCGGGAGGCCGACGTAGCGTTGCGCGAGGCGCTGCACTGCCCGGATCGAGATGCCCAGGCGCTCGGCGAGCTGATCGACGCGGATGACGGTGCGGTCGGAGGAGATGAGGTCTTCCATCGCGTTGGCCAGCAGGCCGCCCTCCTCCGGTGGAACCAGATGCTCCTCGAGCCAGGCCGTGGAGGCGCCGATGGCACGATCACGGCCCGTCGTCTCGTCGTCGTGACACATCGCGGCCGAGACGGCCTGGTGCAGCTCGGGGGCGTCGAAGGGCACCTCGAGGTCGTGGATGGCACCGGGATCGGGGTGGAGGGCGGCGATACCTGCCGGCCGGAGCAGCACCCCGACCGCCCAGCCCCGACCGCGAAGATCACGATGCGAGGCGCCGGTGGTGGGGCCGGCCAGTCTCACGCCGTCAGGTTCGATGACCAGGTTGGAGGCTGGGAATGGCAGGAGCTCCTGTCGAGAGGTCCGCCCCGGCGGGAGATTCCAGCGGGGTATCCAGAACCAGCGGGCCAGTGCACGCAGCTCCTCGGGCGCGGGCTCTCGGTGGAAAGTTGGCAGCGTGGCGGGGTAGAGGACGCCGCGGCCATCGGCCAGCTCAGCCATCGTGCCCCTCCCTGGTCGCGGGGTCGTCGCGAATCTTCAAGCCACACCGACGGAGCCGCCCGTACGGTCGTCCCATGGACGAACACGACGCACGCCCACGCGGGGTGACCGGTGAGCACACCACCGACGGCATCCCGCACGGCTCCACCAGCCTCACCCCGTTCCTGTCGATCGAGGGTGCAGCGGACGCCATCGAATTCTACCGCTCGGTGCTCGACGCCCGCGTAGTCGACGTCACCGAGATCGGCGGCACCGTGGTCCACGCCGAGCTGGACTTCGGCAACGGCCGACTCCAGCTCGGCGAACCCAGCCCCGACTACGGGCTCGTGCCCGCACCCTCGGGAGACGGCGACTGCTACTCGATCGGCCTGTACTGCGCCGACGTCGACGCGATCGTCCAACGCGCAGAGCAGGCAGGCGCCACCATCCGCGAGCCCGTCAGCACGTTCGTCTCCGGGGACCGGTTCGCCTCCATTCGTGACCCTTTCGGGGTGCGCTGGTCGATCATGTCCCGCGTCGAAGACCTCTCCGAGGCCGAGAGCGCTCACCGAGTCGCCACATGGGCAGCCGAGCAGGAGACGACGAACGCCACATGAGCAGCACACACCCACCCGACCGGTCCCCACCAGCCACCGAGAACGTCCGGCCACTCGTGCTGCCCGACGTGCGAGCGTGGCGGGCCTGGCTCGACGAGCACGAACACCTGTGACGGAGTCTGGCTGATGGTGGCGAAGAAGGGCGTCACGACGCCGACATCGCTGACCTACGCTCAGGCGCTCGACGAAGCGCTGTGCAGCGGATGGATCGACGGCCAGTCCAAGACCATCGACTCCGCCACCTACCGGCAACGTTTCACCCCGCGTCGACAGCGCAGCCTCTGGTCGGCTCGCAACGTCACCCACGTGGCCCGCCTCGTCGAGCAAGGACGGATGCGCCCCCGCGGGCTCGACGAGATCGAACGCGCCCGAGCCGACGGGCGCTGGGACGCCGCTTACGCCGGGCCAGCGACGATCGACGTGCCCGACGACCTTGCTGCTGCCCTCAGCGCGAACGCATCCGCTCAGAAGACGTTTCAAGCCTTGAACGCGCAGAACCGCTACGCCGTCCTGCACCAAGTGACCACCGCACGCACCCCGCAGACCCGCCGACGCCGAATCGACCGGCTCATCGACATGCTCGCTCGCGGCAGGACGCCGCACCGCAACGCTCGCGCGCACTCTGCGGATCCGGAACTTCCAGCCCGGCTCCGAGGTGACGATGCGCCTCTACGACCCCGCGAACAGGGAACAGGATCTGGGAGCGTTCGCTTCGCGCCCGGTCGACGAGCAGGGCAGTGCCGACACCCAGCCTGGCTACTACCTGTGGGAGTACGAGCCCGGTGAGCTCGAGGGAAAGTACCAGCTGGACGTGCTCGGCATCGACGGGTCGGGGCGAAGGGTGAAGGCCGTTGCGTCGGAGTTCATGGTGATCGCGAGGTATACGGGCGTCCCCTGACCTCTCGAGCCGAATCGACGTCGACTTTGGCTGGTCGACCAGATCGTGGGGCGGTCGCGGACAGCCTCTCGAGCGCTGCCGCGAGGCTGGCTGGTGGCCACGAGAGCGTGGGTGGGAGATGCCCGCGTGGCATCGCGTACTCAGCCGCGGCGGATGGAGTGCATGCGCCAGCCCGCCGGGAGCTGGCCTGGTCGTTGGTCGACCGCAGTCTCGTCGTCATCGACTTCGGAGGAGATCACTGCGCGGGGCATGTGGACGTCCGTCCGTGCGGGCACAGATGTCTCATCGGTCTCGGCGGTGAAGCGCATCAGGGGACCGGCCAGTCTGGCTCGTTCATCGCTCAGCGCCGCGTCCTCGGACGGAGGAATGTGCCGATGAGTAGACCTTGCGACAGGCAGGAACGGCCGCTCCGACTCCGGCTCGAGATTGCGTTGTGGTTCGGTGGGACTTTCACCCTGCTCGCGATCGGCACTCCCGGCGTAGCCCTCCTGCGCGGAGATACGCTCCCTTCGGCCCCGCACCATCCCGCACGGCCCGTGTGAGTTGGCTCGCACAGAGACCCCACTCGCAGCGACGCTAGGCGGCGTCCCCTGACTCGATTCCTCCGACAGTGGACGACGCCACTCAGTCATCGCGGGAGTACCCCGACCCGTCTGGGGTGATGAACGTCCCTGCCGAGTACACCTAGGGTCGGGACCATGACTCGCCCCACCGCACTCGTCACCGGAGCCACGCGAGGGATCGGCCGCGCCCTGGCCGAGGACCTCGCCCGCACGCACGACGTCGTCCTCGTCGGGCGCGACGCCGAGGAGCTCGACGCGGTCGCGTCGGGGCTCGACGGGTCCAGCGTCCTCGTCCTCGACGTGGCCGACGCCGACGCGGTCGACACGGCGCCGCTGCCGGCCCGGCTCGACGTGCTCGTGCACGCCGCGGGGGTGGCCGTCAACGGAACGGTCGGGGAGGTCACGCGCGACGACTGGCGCTCGGTGTTCGAGGTCAACGTCTTCGGCGTCGCCCACCTGACGTCGCGGCTGCTCCCGACGCTGCGCGACGGGGGAGCGACCGTCGTGCTCGTGAACTCCGGCGCCGGTCTGTTTTCGACGCCCGGCAACGCGGTGTACTCGGGCAGCAAGTTCGCGCTGCGCACCTTCGGCGACTGCCTGCGCGAGGAGGAGCGCGAGCACGGCGTGCGCGTCGTGTCGGTGCACCCGGGCATCGTCGACACCGCCATGGGTCGCCAGGTGCTGGAGCGCGGCGAGGGCGGCCACCCGGAGCGGATGATCCAGCCGGCCACCGTCGCCGCGGCGGTGCGCGTCGCGGTCGACGCCCCGCCCGAGGCGCAGTTCGAGACCATCTCCGTCCGCCCGACGCTGGACCCGAAGGGCGACTGAGGCACGGGGGACCGGGCGGTGGCCTTGCTCGTGCGCTGCCTCGCCTCACGCTGGGTGTCGTCTCCGCGAGGGCCTCGACCGGGCAGCTGGGCGCGACCCGGTCCGGGCTCTCGGGCTGCTGGTGGGCCCTCGAGGACGCAAGAATCTGCGTTGACGTGGACGGGCCCGACGATGCTGCGTTCGTGACGGGATCCGGACACGTACGCAGCATCGATCCGTCCTGGGCGCACGAAGGAAGAAGCTTGGCGTCCCTCCAAGGCAACGGTGACCGAGCGGGTCGAGGATTCTCCCTTCGCGTGGCACGGTCCACGAGAAGGAAGAATCCCCACCCGCCGCAGGGCGGGTGGCGGTGGATTCTCCACCTCATGAGCGCTCAGAAGGTGGCAGATCCACCGCCCGCACGCGGCATGGGAGCATCCTGGACGGATGACGCGAAGAGGAAGAATCTCGGGTCAGCTCGCGGACCGACTCGCTGCCCGAGATCCTGGAGCAGCGCCCCACCCAGCTGCCCGGTCGAGGCCGTCTCGCAGGCCACGTCCAGCGCGACCACAGGCCGCGCACCAGCAAGCCCAGACCTTCGCAGGCAGCGCACCAGCAAGGCCGCGCCTCCCGACCGCCCTACAGCCAGCCCGACCGCTTGAAGCGGCGGTAGATGTAGAAGCACAGGCCGGCGATCACGGCGAGGCAGGCGGGGTAGCCGAGGTGCCAGGAGAGCTCGGGCATGTAGCGGAAGTTCATGCCGTAGATGCCCGCGATCGCGGTCGGGACGGCGAAGATCGTCGCGCCCGCGGTCAGCTTGCGCATGTCCTCGTTCTGCTGGACCGAGAGCTGTGCGAGGTGCGCGTTGAGCGCGTTGTCGAGCAGGTGGTCGATCGCGTCGATCGCCTCGGACGCGCGGGCGAGGTGGTCGGCGATGTCGCGGAAGTAGGGCCGCGCCTCCTCCGGCACCGCGACCGTGGCGAACCGCTGCACCGGCTCGCGCAGCGGCAGCACCGCGCGCCGGAACTCCAGCGTCTCGCGCTTGAGCCGGTAGATGCGCGTCGAGTCGCTCGTGCGCTCGGTGGAGAACACCGACGTCTCGACCTCCTCCACGTCCTGCTCCAGCTCACGTGCGACGTCCTCGTAGTGGTCGACGATCGTGTCGATCACCGCGTGGAAGGCCGCCGTGGGACCGTGCGACATCGCTCCGTCGACCGACTCCGCGCGCCGCCGGGCCTCCCGCAGCGACTCCCCGCCGTGCCGGACGGTCAGCAGGAACTTCTCGCCGAGGAAGACGTTGACCTCGTGCGTGCGGATGTCGTCGTCGCTGTAGGTGACGCTGCGCAGCGACGCGAACAGGTGGTCGGAGTAGCGCTCGACCTTCGGCCGCTGGTGCGCCTCGAGCGCGTCCTCGACGGCGAGCGGGTGGAGGGACAGGGCCGACGCGACACGGGTCAGCTCGTCCACCTTGGGATTCGCCATGCCGATCCAGAGGAACTCGTGGTCCTCGAGGGCGTCCAACGCCGAGCGCAGCGACTGCTCGTCGTGGGCGGTGTCCTGGCGGACGCCGTCGCGGTAGGTGGCGCAGTCGACGATCACGCACACATTCTGGACCACCGGCGCGCGGCGCACGCGCGACGCGCCCCGCGGCGGACGCCCTGACGCGCCGGGTGCGCCGTCGCGGCCGACGGATACGCTCGGACCCATGCGCGCCTGGACGGGTCCCGAGGTCCCCACGATCGAGCTCTCCGGGGTCGCCGTCCCGCCGCTGCGGATCCACGACACCCGCGCGGCGGGCCTCGTCGAGTCGGCCCCCGAGCACGTGGCGCGGCTCTACGTCTGCGGCATCACGCCCTACGACGCCACCCACCTCGGGCACGCCTCGACCTACCTCACCTTCGACCTGCTGCAGCGTCAGTGGCTCGCGCGAGGACTCGACGTCTCCTACACGCAGAACGTCACCGACGTCGACGACCCGCTGCTCGAGCGGGCCACCGCGACCGGGATCGACTGGCAGGAGCTCGCCGAGCGCGAGACCGAGCTGTTCCGCACCGACATGACCGCCCTGCGCGTCCTGGCGCCCCAGCACTACGTCGGTGCGGTCGAGTCCATCGACCTCGTCACCACGCTCGTCCAGCGCCTCGGCGACGCCGTCTACCGCGTCGACGACGACCTCTACTTCGACGTGCACGCCGACGCCGCGTTCGGGTCGGTGTCCGGGCTGGACGACGAGACGATGCGCCGCGTCTTCGGCGAGCGTGGGGGCGACCCCGACCGGCCCGGCAAGCGGCACCCGCTCGACTGCCTCGTGTGGCAGGCGCCCCGCGAGGGGGAGCCGTCGTGGGAGTCGCCGCTGGGTCCCGGGCGCCCCGGCTGGCACGTGGAGTGCGCGGCGATCGCCCTGGAGCACCTGGGCACCGACTTCGACGTGCAGGGGGGCGGCTCGGACCTCGCGTTCCCGCACCACGAGATGTCCGCCTCGGAGGCGCGCGTCGCCACCGGCGAGGAGTTCGCCCGCGCGTTCGTGCACGCCGGCATGGTCGGCTTCGAGGGCGAGAAGATGTCGAAGAGCAAGGGCAACCTCGTCCTCGTGTCGCGGCTGCGCGAGTCCGGGACCGACCCGATGGCCATCCGGCTCGCCCTGCTCGCCCACCACTACCGCAGCGACTGGGAGTGGTTCGACGCCGACCTGACCGACGCCGAGGAGCGTCTGGCGCGCTGGCGCGCCGCCGTCGAGCGCCCCACGACGGCACCGGCCGACCAGGTCGTCGGTGACGTGCTGGCGGCCCTCTCCGACGACCTCGACGCGCCTCGCGCCCTCGCGGCCGTCGACGCCTGGGCCGCCGCCGACGGGTCCGACGCCGCCGCACCGGCGCGCGTGCGCGCCGCCCTCGACCTCCTGCTCGGCGTCCTGCTCTGAGCGGCCGGCGAGGTCGTCCTCAGCGCTGCAGCGACGTGCCGCGTCCGAGGTCGGCACGCTCTCCGCTGGCGTAGCCGTCGGCCAGCCCGCCGCCGCTGAGCCTGCGACGCGGCGCACGCCGCAGGTCGCCGTACCGGGCGTGCATCGCGGACTCGACCTCCGCGCTGCGGTCGGCCAGGACGATCTCCACCGACGGATCCGCCTCGGACCGCTCAGCCTGCGCGTCGGCGCGGGCGTCGTCCTCGACGCTGCGCAGCCTGACGTAGACCGCCTGCGCGAAGCCCTGCCACCAGGAGCGGCGGAAGGCCGCGGCATGCTGACCGGGCGGCACCGTGACCCGCGCCAGCTCGTGCGCCGCCTGCACCAGCAGGCTCGTCACGAGGATCTCGGTGCTGCGGACGTCGGCCTCGAAGCCGAAGACGTGCACCGTCGTCGTCCGCTCGCCACCCACCAGCACCGACTGGCAGCGCAGCGCGTGGGCGACGTGCACCGCGAGCGTCGCCTTGTCGCGCAGGTAGGGCGCGTCGAGCCGCAGGTAGGCGTCGACGACCCCGCTCGTCGGGTGCCCGTCGGCGGCGAGCAGCGCGGCGTCGATGCCGTAGCGGGCCATCAGGGCCTCGGCCTTGTCGCGGCACGCCTGCGCCTCGGCAGGGGTCGCCCCCGGGTCGTCGGCGAGCACGAGCAGCTGCCGGACCCGACGCAGGGTGGCGTCGTCGCTCACGGACCGCCGTCGACGTTGCGCCGACGGAGGTAGCGCTCGAACTCGCGCGCGATCGCGTCGCCGCTGGCCTCGGGCAGCTCGTCGGTGGTGTGCTCCTCCTCGAGCTCCGCCACGTACTCGGCGATCTCGGGGTCCTGCGCCATGAGGTCGTCGGCGCCGTGCTGCCAGGCCTGGGCCATCTCCTCCAGCGCGCCCTGGGGGAGAGGCACGCCCACGGCGTCCTCCAGTGCGCCGAGGAGCGCGAGCGTGGCCTTCGGGCACGGTGGCTCGGCCACGTAGTGCGGCACGGCGGCCCACAGCGAGATGGCGGGCAGACCGTCCGCCGACGCAACCTCGCCGAGCACCGCGTTGATGCCGACGGGTCCCACGTAGCTCGAGGGTCGCAGGGAGAGCCGCTCGGCGAGCGTGGGGTCGCTGGTGGAGCCGCTGACCGGCACGGGCCGCGTGTGCGGCGTGTCCGCGAGCAGGGCTCCCAGGGTGACCACCTCGGTGACCCCGGCGAGCCTCGCGAGCCCCAGCACCGTGGAGCAGAAGTGCTTCCAGCGGAAGTTCGGCTCCGGCGCCTTGAACAGCAGCACGTCGCGCTCGGAGGAGCGCGGACGTGCGTGCCAGAGCGTCGGCGTCGGCCAGTGCAGCACCCGCGCGCCGTCCTCGTCGGGGTGGACGATCGGCCGGGTCACCTGGAAGTCGTAGTAGTCCTCCGGGTCGAGCTCGGCGAGCACCTGGGCGTCCCACTCCTCGACGAGGTGGTCGACGACGGACGACGCTGCGTCGCCGGCGTCGTTCCAGCCCTCGAACGCGGCCACCATCCAGGGGTCGTTCAACGGGGGGATCGACTGCACGTCCACCACCCTACGGGGAAGGTCGGTGCGCCGGCGGGGGTGCTGGGCACCGGGCGGCGAACGGCACCGGCGGGGGTGCCGGGCACCGGGCGGCGAGGTGGCACTGCGGCTCCCTACTCGCTGTCAGGGCGGTACCCGAGGTTGGGGGACAGCCAGCGCTCCGCCTCGGCGACGCTCCAGCCCTTGCGCTCGGCGTAGTCGGCGACCTGGTCGCGGCCGAGCCGGCCCACCACCATGTACTGCGACTGCGGGTGGGAGAAGTACCAGCCGCTCACCGACGCTCCGGGCCACATCGCCATGCTCTCGGTGAGCTCGATGCCGGTGTGCTTCTCGACGTCGAGCAGCTCCCACAGCGTCTGCTTCTCGGTGTGCTCCGGGCACGCCGGGTAGCCCGGTGCCGGCCGGATGCCGACGTACTTCTCGGCGATGAGCTGCTCGTTGTCGAGCGACTCCTCCGGCTGGTAGCCCCAGATCTCGCGGCGGACACGCTCGTGCAGCCGCTCGGCGAAGGCCTCCGCGAGCCGGTCGGCGAGCGCCTCCAGCAGGATGGCGCTGTAGTCGTCGAGCTGCTCCTTGAACTCGGCGATGCGCTCGGCGCTGCCCAGGCCCGCGGTCACGGCGAACGCCCCCACGTGGTCGGGCAGGCCGGTCTCGAGCGGGGCGACGAAGTCGGCGAGGCTCTTGTGGGCGACGCCCTTGCGGTGCTCGGTCTGCTGGCGCAGGTGGTGCAGCACGGCCACGGACTCCTCGCGCGCCTCGTCGGCGAAGACGATGGTGTCGTCGCCGCGTCCGTTGGCGGGGAAGATGCCGACGACGCCCCTCGCCGTCAGCCAGCGTTCGGCGACGATGCGGTCGAGCATCTCCTGGGCGTCGGCGTAGAGCTTGGAGGCCGCCTCACCGGTGGCGGGGTTGTGCAGGATGTCGGGGAAGCGTCCCTTCATCTCCCACGCGTTGAAGAACGGCTGCCAGTCGATGTACTGGCGCAGCTCGTCGAGGGGATAGTCCTCCAGCACGTGGGGGACACCCACCTCCCACTGCGGCTGCGGCGGCGCGTAGCCGTCCCAGTCGATCGGGGTCGCGTCGGCGCGCGCCTCCTCGATCGGCAGCAGCTTGCGCGTGTCCTGGCGGGCGGCGTGCCGCTCGCGCAGCCCGTCGTAGTCGTCCTTGAGCGCCTCGAGGAACTGCGGCTTCTGCGCGTCGGACAGCAGCGACGCGACCACCGGGACCGACCGCGACGCGTCCTTCACCCACACCACCGGGCCGTGGTAGCGCTCGTCGACCTTGACGGCCGTGTGCGCCCGCGACGTCGTCGCGCCACCGATCAGGAGCGGGACGTCGAAGCCCTGGCGCTCCATCTCCCCGGCGACGGTCACCATCTCGTCGAGCGAGGGCGTGATGAGACCCGACAGCCCGATCACGTCGGCGCCGTGCTCCTTCGCCGCGTCGAGGATCTTCTGCGGCGGGACCATGACGCCGAGGTCGATCACGTCGTAGTTGTTGCACTGCAGCACCACGCCGACGATGTTCTTGCCGATGTCGTGCACGTCGCCCTTGACCGTGGCCATGATGACGGTGCCGTTGCTGCGGCCCTTGTCGGACTCGTCCTTCGTGGCCTCGATGTACGGGATGAGGTAGGCGACGGCCTTCTTCATGACGCGCGCCGACTTCACCACCTGGGGGAGGAACATCTTGCCCGCACCGAACAGGTCGCCGACGACGTTCATGCCGTCCATGAGCGGACCCTCGATGACCTCGATCGGCTTGCCGCCACGCTCCTCGATGAGCGCGCGCAGCTCCTCGGTGTCGTCCTCCACGTGGGCGTCGATGCCCTTCACGAGGGCGTGCGTGATGCGCTCGCCGATCGGGAGGGAGCGCCACTCCTCGCTCGCGGCCTCGGCCTTCTCGCCGGTGCCCGCGAACTCGGTCGCGATGTCGAGCAGCCGCTCCGTGGCGTCGGGACGACGGTTGAGGATCACGTCCTCGATGCGCTCGCGGAGCCGCTCGTCGACCTGGTCGTAGACCACCAGCGCTCCGGCGTTGACGATGCCCATGTCCATGCCCGCGCGGATGGCGTGGAAGAGGAACACGGCGTGGATCGCCTCGCGCACCGGGTTGTTGCCGCGGAAGGAGAACGAGACGTTCGAGACGCCGCCCGAGACGAGCGCGTGCGGCAGGTTCTGCTTGATCCAGCGCGTGCCCTCGATGAAGTCGATGCCGTACTCGGCGTGCTCCTCGATGCCGGTCGCCACCGCGAAGACGTTCGGGTCGAAGATGATGTCCTCGGCCGGGAAGCCGACCTCGTCGACGAGGATCCGGTAGGCGCGCTCGCAGATCTCCTTGCGCCGCTCCAGCGTGTCGGCCTGGCCGTCCTCGTCGAAGGCCATGACGACGACGGCTGCGCCGTACTTGCGGCAGAGGCGCGCGTGCTCGACGAACGGCTCGACGCCCTCCTTCAGGGAGATGGAGTTGACGATCGACTTGCCCTGCAGCACCCGCAGGCCGGCCTCGATGACGTCCCACTTCGAGGAGTCGACCATGACCGGGACACGGCAGATGTCGGGCTCGGCCGCGACGAGCTTGAGGAAGCGGTCCATCGCGGCGACGCCGTCGATCATGCCCTCGTCCATGTTGACGTCGATGACCTGCGCGCCGTTCTCGACCTGCTGGAGGGCGACGGCGAGCGCGGTGTCGTAGTCGCCGTCGCGGATGAGGTTGCGGAAGCGGGCCGAGCCGGTGATGTTGGTGCGCTCGCCGACGTTGACGAACAGCGAGTCGGCGTCGACCACGAGCGGCTCGAGGCCCGAGAGGCGCAGCGCGGGCTCGACGGTGGCGGGCACCCTCGGCGGGAGGCCCTCGACGACCTGGGCGATGTGCCCGATGTGGTCGGGCGTCGTGCCGCAGCAGCCGCCGACGAGGTTGTACAGGCCGGCCTCGGCGAACTCGCGCAGCACGGCCGCCGTCTGGTCTGGAGCCTCGTCGTACTCGCCGAACGCGTTGGGCAGACCGGCGTTGGGGTAGCAGGACACGAAGCAGTCGGCCAGGCGCGACAGTTCCGCGACGTAGGGCCGCATCTCCTCGGCGCCCAGTGCGCAGTTCAGGCCCACCAGGAGCGGCTTCGCGTGCCGCACCGAGTACCAGAAGGCCTCGGTGGTCTGGCCCGACAGCGTGCGCCCGGAGGCGTCGGTGATCGTGCCGGAGATGACGATCGGCCAGCGACGCCCGTACTCCTCGAACACCGTCTCGACGGCGAAGATCGCGGCGCGGGCGTTCAGCGTGTCGAAGATGGTCTCGATGAAGATCAGGTCGGCCCCGCCGTCGAGGAGCGCCCGGGTGGCCTCGGCGTAGGCGTCGACGAGCTCGGTGTACGAGACGTTGCGAGCGCCCGGGTCGTTGACGTCCGGGGAGATCGAGGCGGTGCGGGTGGTCGGGCCGAGCGCGCCGGCGACGTAGCGCGGACGGTCCGGCGTCTGCTCGGTGACCGCGTCGGCCTCGCGGCGGGCGAGAGCGGCGGCCTCGTAGTTGAGCTCGTACGCGAGCTCGACCATGTCGTAGTCGCGCAGGGAGACGGCGTTGGCGTTGAACGTGTTGGTCTCGATGACGTCGGCGCCGGCCTCGAGGTACTCGCGGTGGATGCCCGCGATGATGTCGGGCTGGGTGAGGGTCAGCAGGTCGTTGTTGCCGACGACGTCGCTCGGCCAGTCCTTGAAGCGCTCGCCGCGGTAGCCGGCCTCGTCGGGGCGGTCACGCTGGATCGCGGTGCCCATGGCGCCGTCGAGCACCATGATGCGCTCCGAGAGTCGGGCCGTCAGGTCCTCGGTGGCGTCGGGACGCCACACCTGGGGTCGGGTCACACGCTGCTCCACGGTCGCCTCAGTCCTCCACGATCGACACGAACGGACGACGTCCTCCGGCCTGGTGCACGGAGCGCTGACGTCCTGGTGATGGTGGGAACCCCCAGCCGGCGGCGGGCTCGCGTGGACCTTCGCGGAGATTCGTGCACCATCATCCCACGAGAACGCAAGGTGACGCGGGAGGTCACGCCCACGAGGTCACGCTCACAGGGGGTGTGCGACCTCGTCGGCCGGCATCCGCGCCCACACGATGGCGAGGACCGCCACGACCACCGGGACCACCGAGGCGACGAGGAACACCTCTCGCACGCCCACCAGCTCACCGGCCGGACCGGCGAGAGCGACGGACGCCGGCACTAGCAGCAGCGAGACGAAGAAGTCGAGGCTCGAGGCGCGACCGAGGAGCTCCGGCGGCACGCGACGCTGCAGCAGCGTGCCCCAGATCACCATCGGTGCGGAGAGCAGGACGCCCACCACGAAGAGGGCCACGGCGATCGCGGGCACCGACGACGTGAAGCCGACGACCACGAACGGCAGGCACCCGACGCCCCACATCAGGACCATGGCGGTGAGGTAGCGCCGGGGCATCCGCAGCATGCTCATGCCGAGCGAGGCGAGGGCGCTGCCGGCGCCGTACGCGGCCAGGATCCAGGCGTGGCCCGTCGCGTCGCCGCCGCCGTCCTTGACGACGAAGGGGATGAGCACGTCCATCGGACCGACGACGAGCAGCAGCATGAGGCAGGCGAAGAGCAACGTCGCGAGGAACCACGGCGTCCGGACCATGTAGCGCACCCCGCCGCGCAGGTCGTCGATCGCACCGCGCAGGGGGTGGTCGCCGAGTGCTGCGGCGTCGCGGCGCAGCGGCACCGGCCGCAGGAGCAGCAGGGTGAGCAGGCAGCACAGCTGGCAGACGGCGACGAGCAGGAGCGCCCAGGCCGGTGAGGCTAGGGCGACCACGAGGCTCCCGAGCGCAGGGCCACCGGCGTGCTGGAGCGTCGGCCGCAGGAACCCCTCGACGCCGTTGGCGGCGAGGAGGTCGTCGGCGTCGACGATCGACGGCAGCAGCGCGCTGTAGGCCGGGAAGTAGAAGCCGACCGCCATGCCGAGGACGGCGCCGCCGACGGTGAGGTGCCAGATCTCCAGGCCTCCTGCGAGCGCGAGCGCCGCGACCACCGCGAGGACGACCATCCGGGCGGTCGCGGTGGCCATGAGGATGCGCCGCTGCGGCACCCGGTCGGCGGCGACACCACCGACGAGCACCGTGGCGACCATGCCGAGCGCGTAGCCCGTGACGGCGAGGGAGAGCGCCCCGGGACCGCCGCCGAGGGCGATCACCTGCCACACCACGGCGATGACCCAGACACCCTCCCCGAGCAGCTCGAAGGCCGCCGCGCCGATCAGCGGGCGGTACTGGGGGTGGCGGAACGGGCGCAGCGGTCCGCGGGCCCACCCCCGGACCGGCAGCGCACCGGCACCGGGACGGGGCGTGAGCTCGGTCATGTCGGTCCCAACCTAGGCGTCACCACCGACAGGCCGTGTCCGAGGGCCGGCGGGGGATCTCCTAGGCTCGTGCGGTGACCACACCCGCCGCCGTCCTCTGGGACCTCGACGGCACGATCGTCGACACCGAGCCGCTCTGGATGGCCGCCGAGACCGCGCTCGCCGCGCAGCACGGCGCGACGTGGACGGAGGAGGACGGGCTCGGTCTCGTCGGCAACGACCTCATGGAGTCCGCGCGCATCATCGAGGCGCGGATCGACTCGGGCCTCGCGCCGGAGCAGATCGTCGCCCACCTCGTCGACGAGATCGCGGTCGCGATGCGCCGCGACCTCCCGTGGCGGCCCGGTGCGCGAGAGCTCGTGCACGCGCTGGCCGAGGCCGGCGTGCCCCAGGCCCTCGTGACGATGTCGTACCGCGAGATCGCGCAGCCCGTCGTCGACGTCCTGCCCTTCGACGCCGTCGTCACGGGCGACAGCGTCACCCACGGCAAGCCGCACCCCGAGCCCTACCTCGCCGCCGCGCGGGCGCTCGGCGTCGATCCCGGCTCCTGCCTCGCGATCGAGGACTCCGCCACCGGCGCGGCCTCGGCCGACGCCGCCGGGTGCGTCGTGCTGGCCGTGCCGCACATGGTGCGCGTGCCCGACGGCCCGCGTCGGCGGCTGCGCACCACCCTCGCCGGTCTCGACCCCGCAGGTGTCGCGGCACTGTGGTCGGGCGCCTGAGCACGCCGTCGCGGCCCACACCGCTAGGTTGGACGGCGTGAGCGTCCCGTCGAACCCGCCGCCGCGTGGCACGATCCGCTTCGGCCGGCTGGGCGGCGCGGACCTGCTCGCGCGTCCGTCGCTGCTGGTGATGGGTGTCGTCCTCGTCGTGCTGTTCGCTCCGCGCTTCCAGGCCGAGGCCAGGACGAGCGCCTACCTGCTGGCGGCCACCTTCGTGCTCGCCCTCTACGTGTCGGTGCTCGTGCACGAGCTCGCGCACCTGGGCGTGGCGCGCGCGTTCGGCATGCGCGTCCCTTCGGTCACCCTGCACCTGCTTGGCGGCGAGACCGCGATCGAGGGCGAGAGCCGAACCCCGTGGCAGGAGCTGCTGACCTCGGTGGTCGGCCCCCTGGCCTCGCTCGGCATCGGTCTCCTGGCGCACGCGCTCGCCGACGGCAGCGACGGCGTGGCGCGCGACCTGTGGTGGTCCATCGGGTGGGTGAACCTGCTCGTCGCGGCCTTCAACATGCTGCCCGGCCTGCCGCTCGACGGTGGCCGGGTGCTGCGCGCGCTCATCTGGATGGCCACCCGCTCCGAGCGGCTCGGCGTCGTCGTGACCGCGTGGATCGGGCGTCTCGCGGCCGTCGGGATCAGCGCCTTCGTCCTCTGGCGTGCCGCGCAGGGCGAGACGTGGAGCGCGCGCTGGTGGCTCGACGTCGTCCTCGTCGCGTTCGTCGCCTCGTTCCTCTGGGTCGGCGCCACCGGTGCCCTGCGCGGTGCCGACCGAGGCACGCGCATGAACGGCCTGCGCGCCGACGAGCTCGGGCGTGCGCTCACCGACGACGTCTCGCCCCACTGGCCCCGCCTCAGCGTGCGGACCAGGGGCACGGCCCTGCTGCGCGCGATGACCGCACGCCCGGCCGAGGTGTACCTGCTCGTCGACGACGAGGAGCGGCCGGTGGGCGTCCTCCTGGCGTCGGACGTCGACGCCGCCTACCGAAGGGAATCATGACCACCTGGATGCGCAGCGGACCGTTCGTCGAGGGCGAGTGGGTCCGGCTCTCCGACGCCAAGGGTCGCAAGCACAACATCCGGCTCGAGGTCGGGCGCGAGTTCTCCACGAAGAAGGGGCAGCTCCGCCACGACGACATCATCGGTGAGCCCGAGGGCATCATCGTCACCTCCACGCTCGAGGGGCGGTACCAGGTGTTCCGGCCGCTGCTGTCGGAGTACGTCGTCTCGATGCCCCGCGGTGCGGCGATCATCTACCCGAAGGACGCCGCGCACATCGTCACGATGGCCGACATCTACCCCGGTGCGCGGGTCGTCGAGGCCGGTGCGGGATCGGGCAGCCTGACGGCCTACCTCCTGCGCGCCGTCGGGCCGGACGGCCACCTCGGGTCCTACGAGATCCGCGAGGAGTTCGCCGAGACGGCGCGCCGGAACGTCGAGCAGCTCGTCGGCACCGACCACCCGGAGTGGACCCTCACCGTCGGGGACGTCCGCGAGGTGATGGCGGAGCCGGAGATCGACCGGCTCGTCCTCGACATGGTCGACCCGTGGTCGTGCGTGCCGCTCGCGGCGGAGCGTCTCGTGCCCGGCGGCATCGTCTGCGCGTACGTCGCGACGACGACCCAGCTGTCGCGGTTCGTCGAGACGTTGCGTGCCGACGGCGGCTTCACCGAGCCGCACGCCTGGGAGACCATGCAGCGGTCCTGGCACCTCGAGGGCCTCGCCGTGCGCCCCGACCACAAGATGGTCGGTCACACGGCGTTCCTCGTCACCGCACGCCGCATGGCGCCGGGCCACCCGGCCCTCGAGAAGACCCGCCGCCCCGCACCGGGCGCCTACGGACCGGACTACACCGGGCCCCGTCCCGCCGGCACCGACCTCTGACCCCCGCCCGGCGGGGGTTCCGGGCCGTGGGCGGAGGACAGCCCGGCGGGGGTTCCGGGCCGTGGGCGGAGGACAGCCCCGCAACACGATCGTCATCCGACGCGCGCTGAGACGACCTTTCGTGCAACCTGATCTCCGTTAGGGTCGAACTCGACGAGCAGGAGGTGGCGATCGTGAACGAGAACCCCCGTGGCGCCGACCACGAGCTGGCATATCTGCGCGCCGAGGTCGAGCACCTCAGGCGACGCCTGGGCTCGGAGGGGTCGCTCGACTCCCGGCTCTCCGACCTGGAGGGGCGGCTGGCCTCGACGACGGCGCAGAACGAGCGGCTGAGCACCACGCTGCGCGACGCGCGCGACCAGATCGTCGCCCTCAAGGAGGAGGTCGACCGCCTGGCGCAGCCGCCGACGGGCTTCGGCACGTTCCTGCAGCGCAACGACGACGACACGGTCGACGTGTTCACCGGCGGGCGCAAGCTGCGGGTCACGGTCAGCCCGGCCGTCGCCCGCGACGAGCTGCGCCGGGGCCAGGAGGTCATCCTCAACGAGGCGATGAACGTCGTCGCCGCCCTCGACTTCGAGACCACCGGCGAGGTGGTGATGCTCAAGGAGATCCTGGCCGACGGCGAGCGCGCCCTGGTGCTGGGCAACACGGACGACGAGAAGGTCGTCAAGCTGGCCGACTCCCTGGTCGGGCTGAAGCTGCGTGCCGGCGACTCCCTGCTGCTCGACAGCCGTGCCGGCTGGGTCTACGAGCGCATCCCGAAGAGCGAGGTCGAGGAGCTGGTCCTGGAGGAGGTGCCCGACGTCGACTACGAGTCGATCGGTGGCCTCCGCGGGCAGATCGACTCCATCAAGGACGCCGTCGAGCTGCCCTACCTGCACCCCGACGTGTTCGTCGAGCACGAGCTCAAGCCGCCGAAGGGCGTCCTGCTCTACGGCCCACCCGGCTGCGGCAAGACGATGATCGCCAAGGCGGTCGCGGCGAGCCTGGCCAAGAAGGTCTCCGAACGCACCGGCGAGGAGGGCCGCTCCTACTTCCTCAACATCAAGGGCCCGGAGCTGCTCAACAAGTACGTCGGCGAGACCGAGCGGCACATCCGGCTCGTGTTCCAGCGGGCGCGCGAGAAGGCCAGCGAGGGCACGCCGGTCATCGTGTTCTTCGACGAGATGGACTCGCTGTTCCGCACGCGTGGCTCGGGCGTGTCCTCCGACGTCGAGAACACGATCGTGCCGCAGTTGCTGAGCGAGATCGACGGCGTCGAGGGCCTCGAGAACGTCCTCGTCATCGGTGCCTCCAACCGCGAGGACATGATCGACCCGGCCATCCTGCGTCCCGGTCGCCTCGACGTGAAGATCAAGATCGAGCGCCCCGACGCGGAGTCGGCGCGCGACATCTTCAGCAAGTACCTGACGCCGACGCTGCCGCTGCACCCCGACGACCTCGCGGAGTGGGGTGGTGACCGGACCGCGACGACGCAGGGCATGATCCAGCGCACCGTCGAGGCGATGTACACCGAGTCCGAGGACAACCAGTTCCTCGAGGTCACGTACGCCAACGGCGACAAGGAGGTCCTGTACTTCAAGGACTTCAACTCCGGCGCGATGATCCAGAACATCGTCGACCGCGCCAAGAAGATGGCGATCAAGGACCTCCTGGAGACCGGGCAGAAGGGTCTGCGGGTGCAGCACATGCTGCAGGCGTGCCTCGACGAGTTCAAGGAGAACGAGGACCTGCCGAACACGACCAACCCCGACGACTGGGCGCGGATCTCGGGCAAGAAGGGCGAGCGGATCGTCTTCATCCGCACGCTCATCACCGGCAAGGGCGGCAACGAGCCCGGCCGCTCGATCGACACGGTCGCGAACACGGGGCAGTACCTCTGAGCGGCGACCTCACCGCGAGCCCGTCAGGTGCGGCCGTCCCCTCGGGGCGGCCGCACCTGCGAGTCGCGCGCTACGACGACCCCGAGGTGGTCGCCATGACGGCTGAGGTGCAGGCCGAGTACGGCCGACGCTACGGCGGAGAGGGCGACGTCTCGCCGATCGACGCGGAGGAGTTCGTGCCACCGCGGGGGCTGTTCGTCGTGCTCGAGGTCAACGGGCAGCCCGCCGCGATGGGCGGGTGGCGTCGCGGTGGACCGCAGGGCGCGTCGGACGCCGAGATCAAGCGGATGTTCGTCCGCGAGACGCACCGGCGTCTCGGACTCGCCCGGCTGGTGCTCGCGGAGCTCGAGCGCACCGCCGCCGAGGCCGGCGTCCGTCGCCTCGTGCTCGAGACGGGTGACCAGCAGCCCGAGGCCATCGCGCTCTACACGTCCAGCGGCTACGCCGACGTGCCCGCGTTCGGCTTCTACGCCGGCTACGACGACAGCGTGCACCTCGCGAAGAGCATCGCCGGGGAGGAGTGAGCCGGGCAGCCCGCCCGGCCGCACTCAGCCCTTGACCATGCGGCGCGTCGTCCAGTGCAGCAGGCCGATGTCCTGCGGTCCGACGCCCGCGTGCCGCTCGATCGCCGTCGCGTAGTGGCCGACGAGCTGGGAGCACACGGCCTGCCAGCCGCGCCCGTCGACGGCGCGGCGGGCGGCGCGGCCGAACGCGGCCCGCTTGGCCTCGTCGCCCGTCAGGTCGCGCACCCACGCGGTCATCGCCGCCAGGTCACCGGCCGGGTAGAGCCAGCCGGTGCGGCTGTGGTCGACGAGGTCGACCGGCCCGCCCACCCCGGCCGCCACGACCGGCACGCCGCTCGCGAGCCCCTCCTGGACGACCTGGCAGAACGTCTCCGTCTCGCTCGTGCTCACCATCACGTCGAGGCTCGCCATCGCCGTCGCGAGCTCCGTCCCGTGCAGCATGCCGGTGAAGTGGGCACCGGGCAGCAGCCGCTCGAGCCGGGCCCGCTCCGGACCGTCGCCCACGACCACCAGGCGCGTGCCCGGCACGTCGGCGAGGGCCGCGAGGTCCTGCACCTGCTTCTCCGGCGCGAGGCGCCCGACGTACCCGACGAGCCGCTCCCCGTCGGCTGCCACGGCACGTCGCCAGGCGTCGTCACGGCGGGCGGGGGAGAAGCGCTCCGTGTCGACGCCGCGCCTCCACAGGACGAGCCGCTCCACGCCCTGCGCCTGGAGCGTGTCCAGGGTGGACGTGGAGGGGACGAGGTTGAGGTCGGCGCGACCGTGCACGTCGCGCACCCGCTTCCACAGCAGGTTCTCGACGCCACGGATGCCGTAGCGGCCCGCGTAGGTGGGGACGTCGGTCTGGTAGACGGCCACCACGGGGATGTCGAGCGCGTTCGCCGCGAGCGCGGCACGCCAGCCGAGCGCGAACGGCGACGCGAGGTGCACGACGTCGGGGTCGAAGTCGCGCAGGATCGCGGTCACGGGGGAGACCCGCCCGGTCGCGACCCTCACGTCGGGGTACCCCGGGAAGGCCCAGGCCGGCATGGTCACGACCCGCGCGCCGGCGACCTCGTGCGGCACCTCGGTGGCCGCGTCCGGCACGACGACCAGCACCTCGTCACCCCGGGACGCCAGGTGGTCGAGGACCCGCAGCACCGAGTGCACGACACCGTTGGTCTGGGGGAGGAAGGACTCTGCGACGATCACGATCCTCATGCGCCCAGCGTCGCGGCCGCCGACGTCCGGGGGGCCACGTCCAGGTGACCTCGCGGCGAAGTCGGCGTGACGCGCCGGCGCCCGGCCTCGTCGCGACGCGGTGGGCCGACGCGGCGAGGACGTCACCCCTACGCTGGGCCCATGACGGTGCGTCGGGTCCAGGGCAGCGAGGTCGAGTACGGCATCGCCGTGCAGGGGCAGCCGAGCGCGAACCCCATGGTGGCGTCGACGCACGTCGTCAACAGCTACGCCGCCGCGCACGGCCTCACCCGTCGGGCCCGCTGGGACTTCGAGGAGGAGAGCCCGCTGCGCGACGCGCGGGGATTCGACCTCAGCCGCGACCACGCCGACCCGACGCAGCTCACCGACGAGGACCTCGGGCTCGCGAACATCATCCTCACCAACGGCGCCCGGCTCTACGTCGACCACGCCCACCCCGAGTACTCCTCGCCCGAGGTGACGTCGCCCCGTGACGTCGTCGTCTGGGAGAAGGCCGGAGAACACGTCATGCGCCGCGGAGCCGAGCTCGCCGCCCAGGTGCCGGGCGCTGGCTCGATCGTGCTCTACAAGAACAACATCGACAACAAGGGCGCGTCGTACGGGTCGCACGAGAACTACCTCGTCGACCGCGCCGTCCCCTTCGACGCGATCGTCGCGCAGCTGACCCCGTTCTTCGTCTCCCGGCCCGTCATGTGCGGTGCCGGCCGGGTCGGGCAGGGGCAGGACGGCAGCGTGCACGCGTTCCAGCTGTCGCAGCGTGCCGACTACATGGAGGTCGGCGTCGGGCTCGAGACCACGCTGAAGCGGCCCATCGTGAACACCCGCGACGAGCCGCACGCCGACCCCAAGAAGTACCGGCGGCTGCACGTCATCGTCGGCGACGCGAACCTCGCCGAGACGTCGATCTACCTCAAGCACGGCACCACGTCGCTCGTGCTCGCGATGCTCGAGGCCGGCTTCCTGTCGTCGGCGCCGGCCCTCGCGCAGCCCGTCGTCGCGCTGCACACCATCTCGCACGACCCGACCCTCACGGCGCTCGTCGAGCTGCAGGACGGCAGCACGATGACGGGTCTGGACCTGCAGTGGCACTACCTCGAGCAGGCCCGCGCGTTCGTCGCCCGGGAGGGGACCGACGAGCAGACCGACGACATCCTCGCCCGCTGGGAGAGCGTGCTCACCCGCCTCGGTCGCGACCCGATGGAGTGCGTGCGCGAGCTCGACTGGGTCGCGAAGCTGTCGCTGCTCGAGTCCTACCGCGACCGCGACGGCCTCGACTGGGACCACGCCAAGCTGCACCTCGTCGACCTGCAGTACCACGACGTCCGCCCCGAGCGCGGCATCTACCACCGCCTCGTCCACTCCGGCCGCATCGACCGGCTCGTCGACGAGGCCGAGGTGCTCCGCGCCATCGAGGAACCCCCGCACGACACCCGCGCCTACTTCCGCGGCCGCTGCCTCAGCACCTTCGCCGCCGAGGTCGCCGCCGCCTCCTGGGACTCCGTCATCCTCGACCTGCCCGGCTACGAGTCCTTGCAGCGCATCCCCACCATGGAGCCCCTGCGCGGCACCGCCGAGCACGTCGGCGCGCTCTTCGAGGACAGCGCCGACGCCACCGCCTTCTTCCGCACCATCACCGGGCGCTGACCTTTCTCTCGTGGTCGGGGGCGCTGGGGCGTTGCGGGTCTCGTCGGGCCGGTGCGCTGCCTGCGGGGGTCTGTGGTTGCTGGTGCGCTGCCGCAGGGGGTCTGTGCTTGATGCTGCGCTGCCGTGGGCGGTCTCGTCGTGCTGCTGCGCTGCCGTAGGGGGTCTGTGGTTGCTGGTGCGCTGCCTCGGCCTTCGCTGTGTCTGGTCTCCGAAAGGGCCTCGACCGGGCGGGTGGCAGGCGCGCTGGTCTGGGGTCTCGGGCTGTGGCCCGCGCGGCACGCAAGATTCTGCGTTCGTGCGCTGGGACTCGAAGGCTTCTGCGTTTGCTACGGGATCCCGTCGTAAACGCAGAAGCGTTCCGATCTCAACGCGCGAAGGCAGCATCTTGGTTGCCCTTTGCGTTGGGGGGACGAAGGATTCTTCTTTCTCGTGGACCGTTCCACGAGAAAGAAGAATCCTTCACACCCCTCGCCCCCTCGTCGGTGGATCTGCCACCTGTAAAGCGCTCAGAAGGTGGCAGATCCACCGCCGGACCACGTAAACGCAGAATCTTGGACGGATCTCGCGTAAAGGAAGAATCCTGCGTCACCTGAGGCCCAGACCGGACCCCGAGACCCGAAGCCACCCCCGGACCCGCTGCCGGTCGAGGCCCTTTCGGAGACCACCCCCAGCGCCAGCCGAGGCAGCGCACCAGTAACCACAGACTTCCTACGGCAGCGCACCACCAAGCACAGACCCCCGCGGGCAGCGCACCAGCACGTCGAGACCCCCGCAGGCAGCGCACCAGCACGTCGAGACCGCTGCAGGCAGCGCAGCATCAAGCACAGACGCCCGCAGGCTGCGCACCAGCGAGCACGCACCTGCGCAACGCCGGCGCATGACGCGGAACCCGAGCGGCGCATGCGTCCCAGGGGGCTAGGGTGAACCCATGGCCGAGCAGCAGCACAGGACGCCCCGCAGGTCCGACGAGGAGCAGGCGGAGACCGCCGAGGTCGAGACGCCCCAGGACACCGAGCGCAAGGAGAAGCTCGACGACGACGTCGACGCGATCCTCGGCGACATCGACGACGTCCTCGAGGAGAACGCCGAGGAGTTCGTCCGCAGCTTCGTGCAGAAGGGCGGCCAGTGAACGGCCCAGCGATGCTGCCCGACGGCTACCGCTCGGTGGGCGGCTCGTCGTTCGCCGACCTCCTCGCCTCGCAGGCGCCCGAGATGATGCCCGGTGCCTCCGGCGCCGCCACCGGTGAGCTCGCCGGTGTCGCGCACGGCACGACGATCGTGGCCGCCACGTTCGCCGACGGCGTCGTCATGGCGGGCGACCGGCGGGCGACGATGGGCAACGTCATCGCGCAGCGCGACATCCAGAAGGTCTTCCCGACCGACGAGTACTCGTGCGTCGGCATCGCCGGGACCGCGGGCATCGCGATCGAGATGACCCGGCTCTTCCAGGTCGAGCTCGAGCACTACGAGAAGATCGAGGGCGCGACGCTGTCCACGGACGGCAAGGCCAACCGCCTCGCCACCCTGATCCGCGGCAACCTGGGCATGGCGATGCAGGGCCTGGCCGTCGTGCCGCTCTTCGCCGCCTACGACCTCGATCAGCAGTGCGGGCGCATCTTCGCCTTCGACGTCACCGGCAACAAGAACGAGGAGCGCACGTTCCACTCGGTCGGCTCCGGCTCGACGTTCGCGCGCGGCTCCCTCAAGAAGCTCTACGTCGAGGGCATGGACGAGCGCTCCGCCGTCACCGCCGTCATCCAGGCGCTCTATGACGCCGCCGACGACGACACCGCCACGGGCGGACCGGACCTCACCCGGCGGATCTTCCCGCTCGTCAGCGTCATCACCGCCGACGGCTACCGCGCGTGGGACGAGGCCGAGACCGCGGCCGTCGCCGACGCCGTGATCGGTGGCCGCATGACCCGTCCCGACGGGCCCTCGGCCCCCCTCACCTGAGGAGACCCAGCATGACCGCACCGTTCTACGTCTCGCCCGAGCAGCTCATGAAGGACCGGGCCGACTTCGCGCGCAAGGGCATCGGCCGCGGCCGCAGCGTCGTCGTGGTCCAGTACGCCGACGGCATCCTGCTCGTCGCCGAGAACCCCTCGCAGGCGCTGCACAAGATCAGCGAGATCTACGACCGCATCGGCTTCGCGGCCGTGGGCCGCTACAACGAGTTCGAGAACCTGCGGATCGCGGGCGTCCGGCTCGCCGACATGCGCGGCTACGCCTACGACCGGCGCGACGTCACCGGTCGTGGCCTCGCCAACGCCTACGCGCAGACGCTCGGCACGATCTTCTCCTCCGGCGGCGAGAAGCCCTACGAGGTGGAGATCTTCGTGGCCGAGGTGGGCGACGACGCCGCCCACGACCAGGTGTACCGGCTCACCTACGACGGCTCGGTCGCCGACGTCCGTGGCCACGGCGTGATGGGCGGGCAGAGCGAGCAGGTCGACGCCCACCTCACCGAGCACTACACGGAGGGGCTCGGCCTGCAGGAGGCGCTGCGTCTCGCGGCCGCCGCGCTCGGCCAGGACAGCACTCCAGCCCGAGAGATCTCCGCGGCGGACCTCGAGGTCGCCGTGCTCGACCGCACCCGCAGCCAGCCGCGCAAGTTCAAGCGGCTCGCCGACGCCGCGGTCGCGGACGCGCTCGCCGGCTGACCCGCCCACCCCACGGGGCAGGCGGCTCTCACCAGCGCGGGTGGACGGTCGCGCGCAGGTGCTCGTCGTAGATACGTCGCACGCCCGCCAGCACCTCGTCGTCGAGGACCACGTCGGCGGCCGCCGCGTTGCCGCGGGCCTGCTCCGGGTTGCGTGCCCCGGGGATGACGGTGCTCACGCCGTCCTGGGCGACCACCCAGGCGAGTGCCGCCTGCGCTGGCGTGACGCCCTCGGGCAGCAGGGCCGCGAACTCCTGCGCGGCCTGTACGCCGACCTCGAAGTCGACGCCCGAGAACGTCTCGCCCACGTCGAACGCCTCGCCGTGACGGTTGTACGTCCGGTGGTCGTCGTCGGCGAAGGTCGTCTCGCGCGTGTAGCGGCCGCTCAGCAGCCCGCTGGCGAGCGGCACGCGCGCGATGATGCCGACGCCCGCCTCCCGCGCGGCCGGGAGCACCGCGTCGAGCGGCTTCAGCCGGAACGCGTTCAGGATGATCTGCACCGACGCGACGTTCGGTCGGGCGATCGCCGCGAGGGCCTGGTCGCACGTCTCGACACTGACGCCGTACGCCGCGAGCACGCCCTCGTCGACCAGCGTGTCGAGCGCGTCGTACACCGCGTCGTCCTCCACGACGGCGGTGGGCGGGCAGTGCAGCTGCACGAGGTCGAGGGTGTCGACGTCGAGGTTGCGGCGCGACCGGTCGGTCCAGGCGCGGAAGTGCTCCATGACGTAGTTCTCGGGCACCTGGTCGAGCCGGCGGCCCATCTTGGTCGCCACCGTCAGGTCGAGGCCCGGGTGCGCACGCCGGAACGCGGCGATCGTCTGCTCGCTGCGACCGTCGCCGTACACGTCGGCCGTGTCCAGGAAGGTCACGCCGGACTCCACGGCCGCCTCGAGCACGGCGGCGGCGTCCTCGCTGCTCACCTCACCCCAGTCAGCCCCGAGCTGCCACGTGCCGAGACCGACGACCGACACGTCGCGGCCGGTCCTTCCGAGAGTCCTGTGCTCCATGGCGACGACCCTACGGCCGCGGTGCGCACGCGGCGCTTCGAACCCCATCGACTGGAGCTCGGGACTACGCTGACGACATGGACCGGCGGATCTTCGGGATCGAGAACGAGTACGGCGTCACCTGCTCGTTCAAGGGACAGCGTCGCCTGTCGCCCGACGAGGTCGCGCGGTACCTCTTCCGTCGCGTGGTGTCGTGGGGACGCAGCAGCAACGTCTTCCTGCGCAACGGTGCGCGGCTCTACCTCGACGTCGGCAGCCATCCCGAGTACGCGACGCCCGAGTGCGACGACCTCGTCGACCTCGTGACCCACGACCGGGCGGGGGAGCGGATCCTCGAGGGGCTCATGCTCGACGCCCAGCAGCGCCTCGCCGACGACGGCGTCGACGGCGACATCTATCTCTTCAAGAACAACACCGACTCCGCCGGCAACTCCTACGGCTGCCACGAGAACTACCTGGTCGGGCGCGGCGGCGAGTTCAACCGGATCGCCGACGTGCTCATCCCGTTCCTCGTGTCGCGGCAGATCATCTGCGGCGCGGGCAAGGTGCAGCAGACCCCGCGCGGCACGATCTTCTCGGTGAGCCAGCGCGCCGAGCACATCTGGGAGGGCGTCTCGAGCGCCACCACCCGCTCGCGGCCCATCATCAACACGCGCGACGAGCCGCACGCCGACGCCGAGCGGTTCCGCCGCCTGCACGTCATCGTCGGCGACTCCAACATGAGCGAGACGACCACGCTCCTCAAGGTCGCCACGACCGACCTCGTGCTGCGCATGATCGAGGCCGGCGTGGTCATGCGCGACATGACGCTGGAGAACCCGATCCGCGCGATCCGCGAGATCTCCCACGACATGACCGGTCGTCGCACCGTCCAGCTCGCCAACGGTCGCGAGCTGTCCGCCCTCGAGATCCAGGCCGAGTACTTCTCGAAGGCGGCCGAGTTCGTCGACCGCCACGGCCTGCACACGCCGACCATCGACCGCACGATGGACCTCTGGGAGCGCACGCTCAAGGCGGTCGAGTCCGAGGACCTCACGCTGGTCGAGCGCGAGATCGACTGGGTGATCAAGTTCCGCATGCTCGACCGCTACCGCACGGCGCACGGCCTCAGCTGGGCCGATCCCCGCATCGCGCAGCTCGACCTCGCGTACCACGACATCCGACGCGACCGCGGCATCTTCTACCTGCTGCAGAACCGCGGCGCGGTCGCGCGCGTGACGAACGACCGCGACGTGTTCGCCGCCAAGTCGGTGCCCCCGCAGACCACGCGGGCGAAGCTGCGCGGCGACTTCATCAAGCGGGCGCAGGAGCGTCGCCGCGACTTCACGGTCGACTGGGTGCACCTCAAGCTCAACGACCAGGCCCAGCGCACCGTGCTCTGCAAGGACCCGTTCCGCGCCGCCGACGACCGCGTGCAGCGGCTCATCGACGGCATGTGACCGGACGGACGGGCCGACGTCCGCAGGTCATTCTGGGCGGTCGTTCAGGCTGCTCTTGGTCGGTGCCGATAGCGTGACCGAGGCCATCACCTCGACGAAAGTGATTCCGTGCGTCGCAACCTCGCCCTCGCCCTGACCTCCGTCCTCGCGCTCGTGCTCGCCGGCTGCGGTGCCGGCTCCGGGGGACTCGACGACGTGAAGGTCAGCTCGGCCAAGAGCCCCTCTGTCACGGTCCCCGACGACTTCACCGCGTCGGCCACCGAGACGCGCGTGGTGAAGGAAGGCAGCGGCGCCGAGGTCAAGGACGGCGACACCGTCAAGCTCAACTACGTCGCGGTCAACGGGCGCACGGGCAAGCAGTTCGACAACTCCTTCAAGGCGGAGCGCCCGCTCACCACGAAGCTGTCGACGGAGAGCGTGCTGGCGGGCTTCGTCAAGGGGCTCACCGGCCAGAAGGTCGGCAGCCGCGTCCTCGTGGCCATCCCGCCGAAGGACGGCTTCAAGAACGGCCAGGCGCAGTCCCAGGCCGAGCAGACCCTCGGCGTCAAGAAGGACGACACGATGGTCTTCCTCTTCGACATCGTCGGCAAGGTCGGCACCGAGGCGAAGGGCACGGCCGAGAAGCTGCCCAGCAGCGTGCCGTCGATCGTGCTGAAGGACGGCCAGCCGAGCGGCTTCAAGGAAGGCAAGGACGTCACGAAGGACCCGAAGCGCCCCGCCGCGTACGTCGCGATCAAGGGCGACGGCGAGAAGGTGAAGAAGGGCGCGGAGATCACCGCGCAGTACGTCGGCCAGGTCTACCCCGACGGCAAGGTCTTCGACAGCAGCTGGGGCCGCGGCGCACCCGCGTCGTTCTCCCTCGACCAGGTCATCGCTTGCTGGAAGGACGAGCTCCCGGGCCAGACCATCGGCAGCCGCGTCGTCCTGGTCTGCCCCGCCGACAGCGCCTACGGCGACAAGCCGCCGGCCGGCAGCGACATCAAGGCGGGCGACACCCTGGCCTTCGCGATCGACATCCTGGACGCCTCCTGACCGTCTGACATGCTGGGGGCGTGGCCGACCGCAAGACCGAGAGGTTGATGAACCTCATCTTCACCCTGCTCGTCACCCGTCAGTACCTGTCGAAGGACCAGATCCGCCAGGCGATCGCCGACTACCGCGAGTCCAACCAGGTCGCGTTCGAGCGCAAGTTCGAGCGCGACAAGGAAGAGCTGCGCGAGCTGGGCATCGCGGTCGAGACCGGCACCAACGACAAGTACTTCGACGACGAGCCCGGCTACCGCATCCGGCGCGACACCGCCGAGCTGCCCGACCTCGACCTGACGCGCGAGGAGGCCGCGGTGCTCGGCCTGGCCGCGCAGGTGTGGGAGCACGCGGGCCTCGCCTCCAGCTCCACGTCGGCACTTGTGAAGCTGAAGGCCGCCGGGGTCGACGTCGACACCGACGTGCTCCGCATGGCGGAGCCGAAGCTGTCGGCGCACGAGCCGGCCTTCGAGGTGGCCCTCGACGCAGCGGCCCGGAGCGTCCCCGTGCGCTTCGCTTACCGTCGCCCCGGGGCCGACGAGCCGACGCAGCGCCACGTCGAGCCGTGGCGGATCCTCTCGTGGCGCGGTCGCTGGTACCTGGTGGGGCACGACGTCGACCGCGACGCGCCGCGCATGTTCCGGCTCTCGCGCGTCGTCGGCGACCTCGAGCTCGCCGGCGAGCCCGGGGCCTTCCGCCGTCCGCCCGAGGAGGTCGTCTCCGCCGCGGCCACCGCGCTCTTCCCGCGCCCGTCGGACCGCACGGCCCGGCTGAGCGTGGCCCCGCGGCGCGCCAACGCGCTGCGTCGCACCGCCACGCACGTCGAGACCGGCGACGACGGCCGCGACGTGCTGGTCGTCCCGTTCTCGACCGGGTGGGACCTCGCGGCGGAGATCGCGTCCTACGGCCCCGACGTCGTGGTGCTCGACCCGCCCGACCTGCGCGACCAGGTCGTCGCTCGGCTGCGCGCCGTCCTGGCTGACTCGGGAGTCGGCGCGTGACGCGGCCCGCGAACCGCTCCGCCCAGCAGGTGGTGCGGATGCTGGCACTCGTGCCGTACCTGCAGGGCAACGACGGCGTGCCGGTGCGTGAGGTGGCGCGCGAGTTCGGCGTGACGCCCAAGCAGATCCGCGACGACCTGCGCCTCCTCATGTTCACCGGCGTGGGGGAGTACGCCGGTGAGCTCATCGACGTCGACCTCGCGGCGCTGGAGGTCGACGACGTCATCCACATCCGCGACGCGGAGTTCCTCAGCCGGCCCCTCCGGCTGACCGCCGACGAGGGCGTCGCGCTCGTCGCCGCCCTGCGCACGCTCCGCGCCTCGGCGTCGGGGTCGCAGCTGCCGATCGTCGACGCCGCCCTCGCGAAGCTCGAGACGGCGGTGGCTGCCGAGGGCGCCGTCGAGGCGGTCGACGTGCACGTCGCCGACGTCGACCCTGCCGTGCGCGACACGGTGGCGGCGGCGCTCGCCGACGGGCGCCGGCTCGAGATCGACTACGCGACCGACTCCCGCGACGACGTCACCACCCGCCAGGTCGACCCGCAGCGACTCTTCACCCGCCAGGGCCACACGTACCTCGAGGCGTACTGCCTGCGGGCGGACGACGTGCGCTTCTTCCGCCTCGACCGGGTCGTGCGCGCCGCCGACACCGGCCGTCTCGCCGAGCGGCACGACACGACGTCACGCGACCTCGGCGACGACCTCTTCGAGGTCGGCGAGCAGACCCCCTCCGCGGTGCTCGACCTCGACCCCGCCGCGCACTGGCTCACCGAGTACTACACCGTCGAGGAGCTGGGCGACGTCGACGGTCGGCGTCGGGTGCGGCTGTACGGTGGCGACGAGGCCTGGCTGCGTCGACTGGTGCTCCGCAACGGCGGCACCGTGCACGTCGTCGAACCGCACGCACTGCGCGTACAGGTGCTGGACACCGCCCGTTCAGCACTTGCGGCGTACGATGGCTGAGACCGCACCCGACGAAAGAGACACCATGTTCAGGCAGATCGGCCCCACGGAGATCCTTCTCATCCTCGGCGTGGTCCTGCTCCTGTTCGGAGGTCGCAAGCTCCCCGAGCTCGCCCGCGGCTCCGGACGCGCGCTCCGCATCTTCAAGTCCGAGGTCAAGGAGCTCAAGGACGACGAGAAGTCGCCGAGCGAGCGCGACGACGCGACCATCGTCCACGAGGGCGAGGTCCGCCCGGACACGACCCTGCGCTCGGACCAGCGACGCGACGGCACGTCCGAGCAGGCGTAAGCCTTGGCGTCGCTGAGCGGCGCGCCGTCCGCCTCGGCCGGCGGCACCATGCCCCTCGTGGAGCACCTGAGGGAGCTCCGCACCCGCCTCACGCGCGCGGTCCTCGCGATCGCCGTCTTCACGATCCTCGGGCTGGTCTTCTACGCCCCGATCCTGAACTTCCTCACGCACCCGTACAACGAGATGCGCCCGCTGCTGGAGCGCGAGGGCATCGACACGCAACTGATCATCACCGGCGTCGGCGGTGCCTTCCAGTACCAGCTGAAGATCTCGCTGGTGTTCGGGCTGCTCGCGTCGAGCCCGTTCTGGCTGTGGCAGATCTGGGCCTTCGTGCTCCCTGCCCTGCACCGTCACGAGAAGCGCTGGGCGCTGCTGCTCGCCGGCACGGGTGCGCCGCTGTTCATCGGCGGAGCCGCGCTCGCCTACGTGGTGCTGCCGAAGGCCATGGAGATCCTCATCGGGTTCGTGCCCGACGGCTTCGGGTCCCTGGTCACCGGTGCCGAGTACTTCGACTTCATCGTCAAGATGATGCTGGTGTTCGGCGTCGCCGCCGAGATCCCGCTCGTGGTCGTGCTGCTCAACCGCCTGGGCCTCGTCTCGGCGAAGCAGCTCGCGTCGGCACGGCCGTGGACGATCATCGGCATCTTCGTGTTCGCGGCGATCGCCACGCCCACCACCGACCCGCTGACGATGCTGTTCCTCGCGGTGCCCATGACGATCCTGTACCTCATCTCCGAGGTGATCGCGAAGCTCACCGATCGCAGGCGCGGACGCGGGAGCGTCGACGCGACGGCGGACGACGACGCGTCGACGCTGGACGGGCCGTCCGAGCTCGAGGGCCCGTCGTCGATCGACGACTGAGCGACGGGCGGCGGACCCCCTAGGCTGTCCGCCATGCTCGTGACGCTGGTGGTCAACCCGGTCTCCGGCCGTCGGCACGGCGAGCGGATCGCCGCCGTCGCCACGGAACGGCTCACGACCGCGGGCCACCGGGTGACACGCGTCCACAGCGGCGACGGTGCGCAGGCTCGCGAGGCGGTCGCGCGCGAGGTCGCCGTGGGCAGCGAGCTCGTGCTGGTCGTCGGCGGTGACGGGCTGCTGCACGACGTGCTCCCGGCCGTGGCCGAGCGCGACGTGACCGTGGGCCTGCTGCCCGCCGGGACGGGCAACGACACCGCCCGTGCGCTGGGTCTGCCGGTCGGCGACCCCGAGGCCGCGCTCGACGTCGTGCTGCGCGGACGCACCCGCGCCGTCGACCTCGCGAGCACCGACCGTGGTCTCGTCGTCACGGTGGTGGCGTCCGGCTTCGACTCGAAGGTCAACGAGCGCGCCAACGCGATGACGTGGCCGCGGGGGAACCTGCGCTACAACGTCGCGATCCTCGCCGAGCTCAGGACCTTCCAGCCCCTGCCCTTCACCCTCGATCTCGACGGGACGCGCCTCGAGACCGAGGCGATGCTGGTCGCCGTCGGCAACGGGCCCTCGTTCGGTGGCGGCCTGCGCATCGCCGAGGGCGCCGTCATGGACGACGGGCTGCTCGACGTCTGCGTCATCCGACCGCTCAGCAAGCTGCGGCTCGTGCGCGTGTTCCCGCAGCTGTACCGCGGCACGCACGTCGACCTGCCGGAGTTCGAGCGGCACCGCGTGCGTGAGGTCCGCCTCGCGTGCCCCGACGTGGTCGCCTACGGGGACGGCGAGCGGCTGGGCCCGCTGCCGGTCACCGCGACGGTGCTCGAGCGCGCGTTGCGCGTGCTGGTGCCCTGAGGGTCCGTAGGCTGGGGGCATGACGAGCCCGGCCGAGAAGTTCGCCGAGGCCTCGGCCTCGAGACGCCACCCCCACCTCGCCGAGTTCCGTGGCCTCCACGGGTTCACGCTCGACCCCTTCCAGGTGCAGGCGTGCCGGGAGGTCGAGGAGGGGCGCGGCGTGCTCGTGGCGGCACCCACCGGGTCGGGCAAGACGATCGTGGGCGAGTTCGCGGTGCACCTCGCGCTCGCCACCGGCCGCAAGTGCTTCTACACCACGCCGATCAAGGCGCTCTCGAACCAGAAGTTCCACGACCTCGTCGAGCGCTACGGCGCCGACCGCGTGGGACTCCTGACCGGCGACAGCACCGTGAACGGCGAGGCGCCGGTGGTCGTCATGACGACCGAGGTGCTGCGCAACATGCTCTACGCGGGGTCGCGGACCCTCGACGGTCTCGGCTACGTCGTCATGGACGAGGTGCACTACCTCGCCGACCGCTTCCGCGGCGCCGTCTGGGAGGAGGTCATCATCGGCCTGCCCGAGTCGGTCAGCGTCGTCTCCCTGTCGGCGACGGTGTCCAACGCCGAGGAGTTCGGCGACTGGCTGAGCGAGGTGCGCGGGTCGACCACCACCATCGTCGAGGAGCGCAGGCCGGTGCCGCTGCACCAGCACGTGCTCGTGGGACGCAAGATGTTCCCGTTGTTCGAGGACGACGCGGCGGAGTCGGCGCCCGGGTCCGGGAACGAGGCGGTGCGGGTCAACCGGCAGCTCGAGAGCATGGCCCGCCAGGACTGGCAGCTCGACCGCGCCCGCAAGGGTGGCGGTCGTGGCCGGCCGCCCAAGGGCCACCGGCGACCGCAGAGCCGGCACCGGACGCCGAGCCGCGTCGAGGTGGTCGAGAAGCTCGAGGCCGAGGGTCTGCTCCCGGCCATCGTGTTCGTGTTCAGCCGAGCGGGCTGCGCGGCCGCCGTCCAGCAGCTCCTCGACGCCCGGGTCATGCTGACCACCCCCGACGAGCGTCGCGAGATCGAGGACCGCGTCGACGAGGCCTGCGCGCACCTGCCCGACGAGGACCTGCACGTCCTCGGCTTCCACGAGCTGCGCGAGGGCCTGGGCCGCGGGGTCGCTGCCCACCACGCCGGCATGCTGCCCGCCTTCAAGGAGGTCGTCGAGCAGCTGTTCAGCGACGGGCTCGTCAAGGTCGTGTTCGCGACCGAGACGCTGGCGCTCGGCATCAACATGCCCGCCCGGTCGGTCGTCATCGAGCGCCTGACCAAGTGGAACGGAGAGGCGCACGTCAACGTGACGCCGGGGGAGTACACCCAGCTCACGGGGCGCGCGGGACGCCGCGGCATCGACGTCGAGGGGCACGGCGTGGTGCTCTGGCAGCCGCAGCTCGACCCCAAGCAGGTCGCCGGTCTCGCCTCGACGCGCACCTACCCCCTCAACTCCTCGTTCCGACCCTCCTACAACATGGCGGTCAACCTCGTCGACCAGATGGGGCGCCAGCCCGCGCGCGAGCTGCTGGAGCAGTCGTTCGCCCAGTTCCAGGCCGACCGTGCCGTCGTCGGGATGGTGCGTCAGATCCGCAAGGCCGACGAGGCCCTCGAGGGGTACCGGGAGGCCGCGCAGTGCCACCTGGGCGACTTCCTGGAGTACGCCCGGCTGCGCCGTGAGCTGGGCGAGATCGAGTCGTCGGGCGCGCGCCAGCGCAAGGCCGACCGTCGTCAGGACGCGGTCGCGTCGATGGCCCGGCTGCGCACGGGCGACGTCATCAACGTGCCCGGCGGCAAGTTCGCGGGGCTCGCCGTGGTCCTCGACCCCGGCGTCGTGGGTGCGGCCGAGGCTCCGCGGCCGCTCGTGCTCACGGCCAGCCGTCACTCGCGTCGTCTGGGCCCGGTCGACTTCCCGGTGCCGGTCGAGCCGATCACGCGGATGCGGATCCCCAAGTCGTTCAACGCGCGCAACGCCCAGGCCCGCCGCGACCTCGCGTCGTCGCTGCGCAACCGGGCGGAGGGGCTGCGCTGGCAGACCGACACCCCCTACCGCCCCGACCGGCCGACCGAGCGGGTCACGGACGAGCGGACCGACCCGCGCGTGGCGGAGCTGAGGGCGGCGCTCAAGGCGCACCCGTGCCACGGCTGCCCCGACCGCGAGGCGCACGCGCGGTGGGCCGAGCGGTACACGAAGCTTGAGCGCGACACGGAGCAGCAGCGTCGGCGCATCGAGCAGCGCACGAACACCGTCGCCCGCCAGTTCGACCGCGTGTGCGACGTGCTGGACGAGCTCGGCTACCTCGACGGCGACACCGTCACCCAGGACGGTCGTCGCCTGCAGCGGCTGTACAGCGAGCTCGACCTGCTGGTCAGCGAGTGCCTGCGGCGTGGCGTGTGGGACGGGCTGGACCCTGCGCAGCTCGCTGCCGTCCTCTCGGGCCTGACGTTCGAGAGCCGCAAGGACGACCCGCCGGCACCGCGCTTCCCCGACCGCGCCACGCTCGACGTCTCCGAGGAGATGGCGCTGCTCTGCACCGACCTCCAGGCGCTCGAGCGCCAGCACCGGGTGAAGTTCCTCAGCACGCCCGACTTCGGGTTCGCGGAGACCGCCTCGGCCTGGGTGGGGGGCGCGTCGCTCGACGAGGTGCTGCGGACCACCGGCATGGCGGCCGGCGACTTCGTGCGGGCCATGAAGCAGCTCATCGACCTCGTCGCCCAGGTGGCCGACGCGGCGGGTCCCGGCCCGCTGCGCACCACCGCCCGTCAGAGCCTCGACGGGCTGCGGCGCGGCGTGGTGGCGTACTCCTCGCTCAGCGGCTGAGCGCCTTCGTCAGCCGCTCGACGACGCTGCCGAGGCCCCAGGTGGTGCCGAACGCCTCGAGCGCGTCGCGCTGCTCGGGCGAGAGGGGGGCGAGCGCGCGCACCACGTCGGTGCCGCACACGTCGTCGCGCACCCGCACCACCTGGCGCATGACGCCCACGAGCTCCTCGTTCTCGACCAGCGAGGCGCGGACGCGCGGCTTCACGGCCGAGCCCGGGTCGTGGGCGGCCGCGAGGATGCCGTCGAGGTCGCCGTGGGCGCTCAGCAGGGTCGCGGCGGTCTTCTCGCCGATCCCCGGCACGCCCGGGATGCCGTCGGACGTGTCACCCCTCATGGTCGCGAAGTCGGCGTACTGCTGCGGCTCGACGCCGTACTTGGCCCGGATCCACGCGGCGTCGACCACGTCGGCCGACGACACGCCGCGTGCCGTGTACAGCACCCGGACGCCGGCGTCGTCGTCGACGAGCTGGAACAGGTCGCGGTCGCCGGTGACGATGTCGACGGGGCCGTCCCACGCCTGCGCGAGGCTGCCGATCACGTCGTCGGCCTCCGCGCCCTCGCGGCCGACGACCGGGATCCCGAGGATGCCGAGCGCCTCGGCGATGAGCGGCACCTGCGGCGTGAGCAGCTCGGGCGACTCCTCGGCCGCGCCGTCGCTGCTCGCCTCGCCCAGGCCGTCCTCGCCGGCCTGGGCGACGCGGTGGGTCTTGTACGAGGGCAGCAGGTCGACCCGCCACTGCGGTCGCCAGTCGTCGTCCCAGCACGCCACGACCGCGTCGGGCCCGTGCTGGTCGACCAGGGTCGAGACGAAGTCGAGCAGACCACGCAGCGCGTTGACGACCGTCCCGTCCGGCGCCTTGAAGGAGTCGGGCACCCCGTAGAACGCGCGGAAGTAGAGGCTGGCGGAGTCGAGCAGGAGCAGGCGTCCGGTGGTCACGGGCTCAGGCTAGCGCCCGTTTCGGAACACCATCGCCCATCCGGCGCGGCCAGATGGGCGATGGTGTTCCGAAACGTGGGGACTGCTCGTCAGCGCTGGGCGGCGGGGCCCTCCGTGATCTTCGGGGCCTTCTTCACGGTGGCGTTCGTGCGCACCTTGGTGCGGGCGCCGTCGCCGTACAGACCCTTCTTGGACAGGCCGAGGGTGGCGACGGCGTGGGCCGCGCCGTCGGTGAGCTGGCCGAGCACCGTGGTGTTCACGCGCGTGATGTCGTCCTGCGGCGTGTGGTAGTTCGGGTCGAGGATCTCGCCCGCCGTACCGCCGTAGATGCTCGCCTGCCGCTCGGTCTTCACGTCGTCGGCGCCGCTGAACAGGCCGCCCGCCGGGATGCCGTACTGGATGAACGGACCGTAGTCGGAGCGACCGTCGAACTCGGTCGGGTCGGTGGCGAGGCGGGCCCGGCCGAAGTAGTCGGTGAAGACCTTCTCGATCTGGCCGGAGCCCGCGGGACCGGCGGTGCCGAACGACGAGCCGTCCCCGTCGTAGACCAGGCGCACGTAGTTCGGCGAGCCGAGCATGTCGAAGTTCAGGTTCGCGTAGATCTTCGAGCGGGCGGTGTCCGACAGCGAGTCGACGTAGTGCTGCGAGCCCAGCAGGCCCAGCTCCTCCGCGCCCCAGAACGCGAACCGCACCGGACGCTGCAGCTTCTTGGTGTAGCCCGTCTTCGCGAGCTGCTTCGCGACCTCCAGCGTGCCGGCCACGCCGGTGCCGTTGTCGTTGATCCCGGGGCCCTCGGGCACCGAGTCGAGGTGCGCGCCGACCACGACCACCTGGTCGTCGTGCTTCGTGCGACGCGGCCAGTCGGCGATGAGGTTGTGCGTCTCGCGCTCAAGGTCGGTGACCGTGTCGGTCGTGACCGTGGCGGTGGCACCACCGGCGCGGACGTCGTCGACGAGCGCCACGGCGTCGTCGTACGAGAGGCCCACGACGGGCAGGTCGACCGGCGTGCCGAGCGTGCCGGTGGTCAGCGCGGTGCGGTCGGGGTTGCCCTCGTTGAAGATGATCACGGCGTCGTACCCGGCGGCCTTGGCGTTCGAGGCCTTGAGGCCGAAGTCGCACGTGCCGCGCTGCACGAGCGCGACGGCGGGCTCGGCCGGTGCGGGCTCGAAGTCGGCAGCCTCGCAGCCCGACGTGCTGCTCGGCGTGGGCGAGGCCGGGATGACGACGTCCTTCGTCGGGACGACGGGGCCGGTGACCGAGCCGGAGCCGGAGTAGGTGAAGACGCCGGTCTCGAGGGTCTTCTCCTCCGGCGTGCGCTGCACCAGCGTCGCCGGGCTGTTCTCCGCGAAGAACGGGAAGGTGAAGGTCTGCTTGCGGACCCGGTAGCCGGCCGCGCGCAGCGTCGTGGCGACGTAGTCCGACGACGCCTCGTAGCCGGGCAGACCCGACGCGCGGTTGCCGTCGTTGCGGTTCGCGATGGTCTGCAGCTGACGCAGGTGCTGGAGCACCCCGTTGACCTGGACGGCCTGCGTCAGCCTCTTCGTGTCGACCTCCGGCTTCGAGCCACCGGCGACGGCCGGTGACGCGGAGACGAGACCTGCGGACAGGACGACCGCTGCGGTAGCAGCGACGATCGTGCGCATGGGATCCCCCGATCCACTCGTGATGTGATCCGTACACCCTAGGGAAGACGCGCCGCCACGGCACCTGTCGACGGCTGTGGCGGGCCCCACGACGTAGGCTCGACGCGTGACTTCCCGTTGGACCCGTGCCCAAGACCTCGCCCGTAACCGGTCCGTCGGGGCCCTGCTCATCACCCCCGGTGCCGACCTGCGCTACCTGACCGGCTACCACGCCAAGCCGTTGGAGCGGCTGACCTGCCTGGTCGTGCCCGCCGACGGCGACCCGGTGCTCGTCGCCCCCGCCCTGGAGCGCCCGGCCGCGGAGGCGTCCGGCGTCGAGGTCGAGATCGCGACGTTCGGCGAGACGGACGACCCCTACGCCCTCGTCGGCTCGCTGCTGCCCGCGGACTCCGTGGTCGCGGTCGACAACCAGATGTGGGCCGAGCGGGTGCTCGCCTTCCAGCGGCGCTTCGCCGACGTCCGGCTCGCCGGGCCGCTCCTCGCGGAGCTGCGCATGCGCAAGGACCCCCAGGAGGTGGCGGCCCTGCGCGACGCCGGCGCCGCGATCGACCGCGTGCACCAGCGCATGGGGGAGTGGCTGCGTCCTGGTCGCACGGAGCGCGAGGTCGGCGCCGACATCGGTCGCGCCATCCTCGAGGAGGGTCACGAGCAGGTCGACTTCGTCATCGTCGGCTCCGGCCCCAACGGCGCGTCGCCGCACCACGAGGTCTCCGACCGCGTGATCCAGGAGGGCGACCCGGTCGTCGTCGACATCGGCGGCACGAACGCGGCCGGCTACTGCTCGGACTGCACCCGCAACTACCTGGCCGGGGGCACCGCACCTGGTGAGTACCTCGAGGCCTACGCGGTGCTGGAGGAGGCGCAGCGGGTCCAGCGTGAGCACGCCCGGCCCGGTGTCACGGCCGAGTCGGTCGACGCCGTCGGACGACAGGTGCTGGTCGACGCCGGCCTCGGACACCTCTTCATCCACCGCACCGGCCACGGCATCGGCACCGAGACGCACGAGGAGCCGTACATCGTGGAGGGCAACGACCTCGTGCTCGAGCCCGGCATGGCATTCTCCATCGAGCCCGGCGTCTACCTCGAGGGCCGCTACGGCGCACGGATCGAGGACATCGCCGTCTGCACCGACGACGGGCTCGAGGTCCTGAACCTCACGCCTCGTTCGCTCACGGTCCTGTGACCCGGCACCGGCCGTGAGGTGGTGGCTGGCGGCGCCGTGCGCCGCGGTCGCGGGACTGCTCAGCGCGGCCGCGTTCGACCCGTGGTCGGTGCCCTACGCCATGATCGTCGGCGTCGCGCTCCTCGTGTGGGTGCTGCGCCGCCAGCGTGACGCGCGCGTCGCGGCGGTGCTGCTCTCAGGCGCGCTGTACGGCACGGCCTTCATGGGTCCGCTCATCTGGTGGATGAACGCGGTGAGCAGTGGCGCCTACGTCGCCCTGGTCGCGGCACAGGTCGTGATGCTCGCCGTCATCGCCGTGCCACTGCGAGCCGCCCTGCGGCTGCCGGGCTGGCCGCTCTGGGGTGCTGCTGCGTGGGTGCTCGGGGAGCAGGTCCGCAGCGGGTTCCCGTTCAGCGGGTTCCCCTGGGGCAGGCTCGCCCACACCGCGGTCGACACCCCGCTGGCCCCCTACGCGCGCCTCGTCGGCATGCCCGGCACGTCGGCGCTGCTCTTCCTGCTCTCGGCGATGCTCGTCGTGCTCGCCGGCGCCGGGATCGCCCGGCGCTCGCTGGCCGTCGGCGTCGTCGTGGCGGTGGTCGTGGCCGGCCTGTTCCTCCCGTCCGGTCTCGCCGGCGCCGGGCCGGAGCGCAGGATCGCGGCGATCCAGGGCGACACGCCCGGGGCCTTCCTCACCTGGCCGCGGGGCGAGATCGGTGCCCTGCACCTCGCCGAGACGCAGCGCTACGCCGACGCCGTGTCGGCCGGCACCGAGCGCGCCCCGGACCTCGTCGTCTGGCCCGAGAACGCGCTCGACGTCGACCCGTTCACCGACCCGGTCCTGGCCGGTCGGATCCAGTCACTCGTGCAGCAGCTCGGTGCGCCGATCCTCGTCGGCGCGATCCTCGACGGCCTCTCCGACCGCACCGCCTACAACGCTGGCATCGTCTGGGACGGCGACGGCCCCGGCGAGGTGTACGTGAAGCGCAAGCTGGTGCCGTACGGCGAGTACGTGCCGTTCCGGCGCGAGCTGGGCGACCTCGTGCCACGCGTCGACCGCGACATCCCGCGCGACATGCTGCCCGGTCGACGCGCCGGCGACCTGCGGGCCGGCTCGGTCGTCGTCGGCGACACCATCTGCTGGGACATCGCCTACGACGGCGTCGTGGAGCAGGCCGTGCGCGGCGGCGCCGAGGTGCTCGTCGTGCAGACCAGCAACGCGAGCTTCACCGGGACGTCGCAGCCCGACCAGCAGTTCAAGATCTCGCGCCTGCGGGCCATCGAGACCGGCCGCTGGGTGGTCGTGCCGTCCACGAACGGCATCAGCGGCATCATCGACGCGAGCGGCAGGGTCGTGGCGGAGGCGCCCCGGGAGCAGCCCGCGACGCTCGTGGCGGACGTCGGCACCGCGACCGGTCAGACGCCCGCGACGCGCGCCGGTCGCTGGCCGGCGGCCGCGCTGGTGACCCTCGGGCTCCTAGGCTGGGTCCTCGGAGCGCGTGACCTGCGCCGGTCGCGTCGGAGGGAGCACGGGTGAGGGTCCTGGTCGTCATGCCGACCTACGAGGAGGCGGACAGCCTCCCGGGGGTGCTGCAGCGTCTGCGCACGTCGGTGCCCGACGCCGACGTGCTCGTGGTCGACGACGCGTCGCCCGACGGCACGGGCGACCTCGCCGAGCAGGTGGCGGCGACGGACCCCGGGGTCCACGTGATGCACCGCAGCGGCAAGGCCGGCCTCGGCGTCGCGTACCGGGCCGGCTTCGCCTGGGGCCTGCAGCGCGGGTACGACGTGCTCGTCGAGATGGACGCCGATGGCTCCCACCTGCCGGAGGAGCTCGGCTCGCTCGTCGAGGCCGCCCGGACGGCCGACCTCGTCATCGGGTCGCGCTGGGTCGTCGGCGGCTCCGTCGTCAACTGGCCGTGGTACCGACGGCTGATCTCCCGTGGGGGCACGCTCTACGCACGGCTCGCGCTCGGGCTGCCCGTGCACGACGCGACGGCCGGGTTCCGCGCGTTCCGCGCCGACACGCTGCGTCGTATCGACGTCGCGGGTGTGGCGTCGCAGGGCTACTGCTTCCAGATCGACATGACCCGCCGCGTCCACGAGGCGGGCCTGCGGGTCGTGGAGGTGCCGGTGACGTTCGTCGAGCGAGAGCTCGGCACGTCGAAGATGAGCTCCTCGATCGTCCGGGAGGCGCTCTGGCGCGTCACGCTGTGGGGCCTGGCGCGGCTCGTCCCGGGCCACCGCCGCCGCGCACGCCGGATCGCCCCCGGACACGGCGAGACCCCGGCGCCGGGCCGGGGTCTCGGGTCGTCGACCGACGCGGGGCGCGAGCCCCGCTGAGTCAGGCGGACTTCTTCTTGCGGCGGTGCAGGTGGGGCGGGCCGATCTCGCCGGAGCGCAGCAGCTCCAGACGCTCGGTGAGGATCTCCTCCAGCTCGGTCTCCGAGCGGCGCTCCAGCAGCATGTCCCAGTGGGTGCGTGCTGCCTTCTCCTCCTTCTTCTCCGGCGCGGTGCCGTCGCGAAGGCGGCCGATGCGACCCGTCTTCGGGTCCTCCCACTCGTAGGGGATCTCGGCCTCGTCGGACATCACGACCAGGAAGCTGTGCCCGTCGTCGCAGACGTACTCGATCTCCTGACGAGGGGCCATCTCGACCCCGCGCTCGTCCTCGAAGCTCTGGGCGCCCAGCCGGGCCCCCCGCAGTGCTCGTTCAGCCATGGGTCACTCCTCTCGTAGGTGACAACGTAGGTCACCCCCTTGAGATTCCCCTGAGGAGCGGGTCAGCGCATCTCGAGTGCCTTGTCGCGCAGCTGGGCCGGCACGAGCAGCAGGGCGACGAGGCCCAGACCGAGCACGAGGATGAGCCCGAGGATGCCCCACCGGTCGTCCCCGCCGACGAAGGCGAAGAGACCGAAGAACGTCGGCGCGAGGAACGACGCCGCTCGGCCGGTCATCGCGTACAGACCGAAGTTCTGGCCCTCCTTGCCCGGGGCGGTGAGCCGTGCGAGGTAGGTGCGGGACGCCGACTGCGCCGGACCGACGAACAGGCACAGGAGCAGGCCGAAGACCCAGAACCCGGCCGTGCCGTGGACGAAGACGAGCACCACGCCGACCACGATCAGCGACACCAGCGAGAACACGATGACGCGGCGCGGGCCGAGCCGGTCGTCGAGCCGTCCCGCGACGATGGCACCGCCCGCCGCCGCGACGTTCGCGGCGATCGCGAAGTAGATGACGGTGTCGCTGGTGAACCCGTACACGGACACGGCGATCACGCCGCCGAAGGTGAACACGCCCGCCAGACCGTCGCGGAACAGGGCGCTCGCGAGCAGGAACTGCAGCGTCACGCGGTCGTCGCGCCACATGGCGCGCAGCTCGGCGAACAGCACCCGGTACGACTCCACGAAGCCCGCACGGGGGAGCGGGCTCGCCTCCGCCGGCAGCTCCGGGACGGCGAGCAGCACGGGGAGGGCGAAGACGAGGAACCAGGCGGCCGAGACGACCGCGACGACGCGGATGTTGAGTCCCTCGTCGGTCGACACGCCCAGCAGGCCGCCGTCACCGCTGATGAAGCCGAGGAACACCACGAGCAGGAGGACGATGCCCCCGAGGTAGCCGAACCCCCAGCCGATGCCGGAGACCCGGCCCACCGTCGCGGGCGTGGACACCTGCCGCAGCATCGCGAAGTACGGCACCTGCGCCAGCTCGAACAGCACCGTGCCGACCGCCAGGAGCAGCAGGCCCAGCCAGAGGTGGTGGTAGTCGTCCTTGACGAAGAACATCAGCGCCATGCAGGTGACGACGGCGCCGGTGAGCAGCGCGAGCGAGCGCTTGCGGCGCCCGCCGCCGTCGGAGCGTTGGCCGAGGACGGGCGCGAGCACGGCGATGACGAGCGACGCGGCGGCGATGGACCACGCGAGCCAGGTGCTCGGCGAGACCGGGCCCGGCAGGCCCTTGCCGACGCTGTCGGTGAGGTAGACCGAGAAGACGAACGTGACGATGACGGCGTTGAAGGCCGCCGACCCCCAGTCCCAGAGCGACCAGGCGACGACCTGTCCGGTCCGGGTGCGGTGGGCGACGGCGTCGCCCGGCTCAGCGATGCTCATCGGGCCAGCTTCCTCGTTCCTCCAGGACGTCGCGCAGGACGTCGGGCCGGTCGGTGACGATCCCGTCGACGCCGATCTCGAGCAACGTTCTCATCTCCGCGGGGTCATCGACGGTCCAGACGTGGACCTGCAGGCCGGTCTCGTGCGCGCGCCGGACGAAGCGCGGCGTGACGACGGTGACCGGTCCGCGTCGCACGGGCACCTGCACGCAGTGCACGCCGCGACGTGCCGCGAGCCGCCGGAGCCACCGGGTCGGGCCGAGCTTGAGCGCGGCGATCTCGAGCGGGCCGCCCGAACGGGCCGCGTCGGGGCACAGCGCGCGGAGCCGGCCGAGGCGGGCCCCGGAGAACGACGCCAGGCACACCCGCGCCTGCGCCCCGGCCTCCTGCACGACCCGCACGGTCGCCTCCACGGCTCCGTCGGCCTTGACGTCGATGTTGAACCGGGCGTCGGGCAGCGACGCGAGGAGGTCGGCGAGACGGGGCACCGGCTCGCGGCCGGCGATGGGCACGCGGTCGATCTCGGCCGACGTCAGCGCCGCGATCGGCGTCTCGACACCGGTCATACGCCCGAGGTGCTCGTCGTGGAACGCGTACACGACGCCGTCGGCCGAGACGTGGACGTCGGTCTCCAGGAAGACGTACCCGAGGCCCACGGCGTTGCGGAACGCCGTCAGGGTGTTCTCGATGCCGTCGTTCACCGGGAGTCCGGCGCCTCCGCGGTGCGCGAGCGCGAGGGGGAGAGGCGCGTCGAGGTAGGGGTGCGGGGACACGCCGACCACGCTAGCCCGCCACGGGGCCAGTGTCGGGTGCGCCGCGCGGCCCCGGCGACGACGGTCAGATGTCGCGGAAGGTCTCGATCTGGGCGCCCAGGGCGTTGAGGCGCTCGGCGAGGTCCTCGTAGCCGCGGTTGATCACGTAGACGCTGCGCAGCACCGACGTGCCCTTCGCCGCCAGCATGGCGAGCAGGATGACGACGGCGGGCCGCAGCGCGGGCGGGCACACGATCTCGGTGCCGCTCCAGTGCGTCGGACCGTCGACCAGCACGCGGTGGGGGTCGAGCAGCTTGACGCGGGCGCCGAGCTTGTTCAGCTCGGTCAGGTAGATCGCGCGGTTCTCGTAGACCCAGTCGTGCAGCAGCGTCTGGCCCTGTGCGGTCGCCGCGATGACGGCGAAGAACGGCAGGTTGTCGATGTTGAGCCCCGGGAAGGGCATCGGGTGCACCTTGTCGATGGGTGCCCGCAGCTCCGAGGGGTAGGTCGTGATGTCCACCAGACGGGTCTGGCCGTTCTCGGCCGCGTACTCGGTGCTGCGGTCGTAGCGGAAGCCCATCTCCTCCAGCAGCGCCAGCTCGATCTCCATGAACTCGATGGGCACGCGGCGCACCGTGATGCTCGACTGGGTGACGATGGCGGCGGCGATGAGGCTCATCGCCTCGATCGGGTCCTCGCTCGGCGCGTAGTCGACGTCGGTGTTGATCCGCGGCTTGCCGGTCACGCGCAGCGTCGTCGTGCCGATGCCCTCGATGCCGACGCCGAGCTTCTCGAGGAAGAAGCAGAGGTCCTGCACCATGTAGTTCGGGCTCGCGTTGCGGATGACGGTGACCCCGTCGTACCGCGCGGCCGCGAGCAGCGCGTTCTCGGTCACGGTGTCGCCGCGCTCGGTGAGCACGATCGGCCGCTCCGGACCGACGCCGCGGGCGGCGTCGACGTGGTAGCTGCCCTCGGTCGCGACGACCTTCAGCCCGAAGGGGCGCAGCGCCGTCATGTGCGGCTCGACGGTGCGGGTGCCGAGGTCGCAGCCTCCCGCGTAGGGCAGCTCGAACTGGTCGACCCGGTGCATCAGGGGGCCGAGGAACATGATGATGCTGCGGGTGCGTCGGGCCGCGGTCTCGTCCATGGCGGCGAGGTCGAGCTGGGCGGGGACGACCAGCTCGAGGTCGCCCTCGTCGCCGAGCCAGCGGGTGCGGACGCCGATAGACGACAGCACCTCGAGCAGCCGGTTGACCTCCTCGATCCGCGCGACCTTGCGCAGGATCGTGGTGCCCTCGTTCAGCAGCGAGGCGCACAGCAGCGCGACCCCGGCGTTCTTGCTCGACTTCACGTCGATCGCGCCCGACAGCTGCGTGCCGCCCTTGACCCGCAGGTGGCTGGGGCCGGACGTGCCGACGCTCACGATCTCGGAGTCGAGGGCGGTGCCGATCCGGGCGATCATCTCCAGCGTCAGGTTCTGCTGGCCCTTCTCGATGCGGTTCACCGCGCTCTGGCTGGTCCGCAGCTCCGTCGCCAGCTCTGACTGCGTCAGTCCACTGTGCTGACGGGCGTCGCGGATGAGGGTGCCGATACGGGCCAGGTAGTCGTCGCGTGCGCTCACCCGACCAGGCTATCTCACAAGTGAGATAGGACAAGCGGTCAGGTGCGGCGCCGTGTCGCGAGCGCGACGACCACGCCGACGACGGCCAGCAGACCGCCCAGCAGCCCCAGCCACGACACCTCGACGGAGGGGTCGAGCACCTCGATGACCTCCGCCGCGACGACCTGGCCGGCGATCGAGCAGAGCCCGAGCACCAGCACGCCGTGGATCTGCACCGTGACCGCGGAGATGGCGATGAAGCCGATGCCGAGTACACCGCCGACGTAGTACCACCACTGCGTGGGGAACCCGTCGACGTCCCCCGGCACGAGGAGGCTGACGAGGAGCAGCACGACGAGCGCCGACGTGCCGACCAGGAAGTTGTTCCAGGTGGTCACCAGCGGCCCGCCGATGGCGGAGATCTTGCCGTTGAAGGCCTGCTGCACCGCCTGGAGGCATCCCGCCACGAGGGCGAGCGAGGCGAGCAGCAGCGACAGCCCCAGGTGGCTGCCGTCGAGGTCGCCGAGGACCTTGACGGTGACGGCGGCCACCGCGAACAGGGCCGCCACGGCCCTCGGCCGCGACACGGGCTCGTGCCCGCCCGGACCGAGGCCCACGTGGTCGACCACGAGCGACGCCACCGACTGACCCGCCGTGAACGCGACGATGAACAGGGCCACGCCGATGACGCCGACGGCGATGCCCTGGGACGCCACGAAGAACGCCCCGCCCAGCCCGCCGAGCAGGTGCACGGGCCGCAGCCGCGGCCGGTCGCCGCCGGCGGCGGGGTCGCGCAGCGCGTCGAGGACGCGGCGCAGGCCGGCGCGGCGGCGTGGGTGCGACAGCACGACGACGCTCAGCAGGAGCAGCCCGCTGCCGAAGCTGACGACCGCGGCCAGGGCGCCCGCCCGCAGACCCTCCCCGAGCTGGCCGGCGAGCGATCCGTTGACCCGGGACTGCAGGGTGATGAGGGCGCCGACCAGCAGCATGAGCGGGACCGTCGCGGCCCGCAGGAGGGGGTGCTCCACCTCAGACGTCGAGGCTCTGGCCGGGCGTCAGCCGGTGGGCGCGGTCGGGATCGACCCCACCGAAGTTCACGACGTGGTTCCAGTACACGCCGTAGGCGACGTCGGAGATGGTCGCGTCGTGGATCGGCAGCAGGCTCGACGGCGCCACCGTCTGCAGGAACTCGACGGTGTCGGCGATCCGGGCCCACGGCGCGCTGAGGGGGAGGGCGAGGACGTCGACACCCTCGGGGATCGACGCGTAGGAGTCGCCGGGGTGGAACAGGCGCACGCGGCCCCCGTCGACCGACGGTCCCTCCACGAGCAGACCGACGTTCGCGACGACCGGCAGCGCCGGGAGGATGACGGCGTGCCGCTCGCCCACGCCGGTCAGCGTGAGGTCGCCGACCTCCGTCACGTGGCCCGCCCGGTGGCCCTGCCACGGCTCTCCCTGCTGCTCCGCCGTCTCGGGGTCGGCGACGAAGAGCGCCTGCGGGTTCGCCTCGACGACCTCGCGTGCGCGGTCCGGGTGCAGGTGGTCGGGGTGCTGGTGCGTGACGACGACGGCGTCCAAGTCGCGCGCGGTGAACGCGTCGTCGAGGCTGAAGGCGCCGGGGTCGACGAGCACGCGGGCCTGTTCGGTCTCCAGGAGCAGGGCGGCGTGCCCGAGTCGGGTGATCCTCACCCCTCCATCATGCCTGCGCCGCTCGCGGTCCGCCCATCCGTCCACCACCTGGCCACGAACGACGGTCATGGGCCTCTACGCCGACGCGACCGCGCTGCTGATGAACCTCACCGCCCCGATGACGGTGCGCTACGGCGACGCGCTGCAGCTCGTGCGCGACGAGGTCGACGACCCGACCACCTGGTCGGTGCCGACCCGTCACGGCCGCGTGCGGTGCTTCGTGTACCGACCTCGACCCGGCCGCAGGGCCACGCCGACCACGCCGGGGGCGTACGTGCACCTGCACGGCGGCGCGTTCCTCATGCGGCACGCCGCGATGGACGACTTCTTCGCCCGCTGGGTGGTCGCGACGACCGGCGCGGTCGTCGTGAACGTCGACTACGACGTGGCCCCGCGCCACCGCTACCCGGTGGCGCAGGAGCAGGCCCACGACGTGCTGCGATGGCTCCAGGAGCACGGTCACGAGCGGGACGTCGACGGCACGCGCGTCGTCGTCGGCGGGTTCAGCGCCGGCGGCAACCTGGCCGCGTCGGCCTGCCTGCAGGCACGTGACGCCGGCGAGCCGCCGGTGCGGCTGCAGCTGCTCGGCGTCCCGTCGCTCGACGTCTCGACCACGGTCAAGCCGGCGACGGTCCCGCGGCCCATGATCGACGAACGCCTCGTGGGGCTCGTCCGGGCGACGTACTTCAAGGACGCGGAGCGACGCACCGAGCCGTACGCTTCGCCGCTGCTCGCCGACGACCTGTCGGGCCTGCCGCCCGCGCTCGTGCTGACCGCCCAGCACGACGCGCTGCGCGCCGAGGGCGACGCCTACGCGCAGCGGCTGTCCGACGCGGGTGTCGCCGTCGAGCACCACGTCGTGCCGGGGCAGGACCACTACTTCCTCGACCCCCGCGACCTCGGCCAGGCGCGGCACTGGATGCAGGTGATGGCCGAGGCGGTCCTGCGCGCCCTGGCCTGACCCGCTCGGGGGCCCTACGGGCGCGGTCCTAGGCTGGTCACGTGAGCGACGCCATCTACGCCCGCGAGGTGGGGGAGAGCGGCGAGCGCGTCGCCTTCCTGCACGGGCTGTTCGGGCAGGGCCGCAACTTCACGCAGGCCGCCAAGGCGCTCCAGCCCGAGCTGCGCTCCCTGCTCGTCGACCTGCCGAACCACGGGCACTCGCGCTGGACCGACACCGTCGACTACGTCGACGTCGCCGACCGGGTCGCGGCGTTCCTGCGGGAGCGCTGGGTCGGTACCGGACGGACGCACGTCGTCGGCCACTCCATGGGCGGCAAGGTCGCGATGGTGCTGGCGCTGCGCCACCCGGAGCTCGTCGACCGCCTCGTCGTCGTCGACATCGCCCCCGACCGCAGCGAGGGCGCCGACGAGTTCGTGCACCTGCTCGACAGCCTCGCGTCCCTCGACCTCACGACCCTCGTGCGCCGCGGCGACGCCGACGAGCAGCTCCGCGAGCGCATCGACAACGACACCGTGCGTGGCTTCCTCCTGCAGAACCTGCGCAGCGTCCCCGCCGAGGAGGGTGGCGGCTTCCGGTGGCAGGCGAACCTCGACCTCCTGCGTCGCGATCTCGACGTGATCGGCGGGTTCCCCGAGATCGACGCGACCTTCGACCGTCCGGTGCTCTGGCTCGCGGGGGAGCGGTCGGCCTACGTCGGGCCGCAGCACGCCGAGCGCATGCGTCGACTCTTCCCCCGGACCCGGCTGGTCACGGTGAAGGGGGCAGGGCACTGGGTGCACTCCGAGCGCCCGGAGGCGTTCGTGTCGGCCCTGCGGACCTTCCTGCTCGCCTGACGCCGGTGCGCCGTCGGGTTCAGTGCCGGTCCTCGAGCCCGACGGCCTCCCGCAGCCGCGTGACCGACTCGGTCAGCCGCTCGTCGTCGCGAGCCCGCGACTCCATGAGGTCGGCGATCGCCGCGGCGAGCACGTTGAGCTTCTCCTGCGACGCCTCCTCGGCGCGGCGCCCGGCGTTCTCCAGGAGTGCGAGGAGGAACAGCGACTGCACGCTCGCCACGGTGTGGACCGCGACCTGCCACGCCTTGAGGTCGGCCCAGAACGGAACGCTCACCAGCCATGCCAGCACGATGCCGGAGCACAGCAGGAAGAACGGCCCCCGCGACACGAAGCTCTGAGTCGCCTCGACGAAGCGGTCGAACACGGAACGGTCGTCCTGGCCGCGTGCGGCCTCCTCGGTACCCATGACCGCACGCTAGGGCCGGCGAGCCTCGCGCGCAGCAGGGACGACCAGCGCCGACGGCACGAGGAGCAGCGCGACGACCAGCAGCGCGTCGAGCGTGCCGACGTGGTCGGCCACGAAGCCGATCAGCGGCGGACCGGCGAGGAACGCCGTGTAGCCGATGGTCGACACGACGCTCACGCGCGCAGCGGCGCGGCGCGGGTCGTCGGCGGCGGCACTCATCCCGACGGGGAAGCCGAGCGAGGCGCCGAGGCCCCACAGTGCCACCCCGACCATCGCCACGACGACGTTGCCCGCGAGCACGGTCAGCAGCACGCCGACTCCCGCGAGCGTCATCGTCGACCACAGGACCGCGACGCGTCCGTAGCGGTCGAGCACCGAGGTGCCGACGACGCGCCCGGCCGTCATGGCCGTCACGAACAGCCCGAAGCCGAGCGCACCCGCCCAGTCGGGCAGGTCGTACCCGTCGACGAGGGCGACGGTGAGCCAGTCGTTCGCCGTGCCCTCGGTGAGGGCGAGTGCCAGCACCATGAGCCCCACCAGCAGGGTGCGCGGCTCGAGCCACGCGGAGCCGGTCGTCGGCGCGTGGTCGTCCTTGTCCGGCTCCTCGCCGGGCAGGAACCCCCGGACGACCCAGACGACGACCACGACGGCAGGGACGGCGACCAGTCCCAGGTGCACCCAGAGCGGCAGGTCGGCTGCCGCCGCGGCAGCTCCGGCGCCGGCGCCCAGCACCGTGCCGAGGCTGAAGGCGGCGTGGAAGCGCGGCATGATCGTGCGGCCGAGGTCGTGCTCGACGCGGGCGCCGTGCAGGTTCATGGCGACGTCCCACGTGCCCACCCCGAAGCCGAAGACGACGAGCGCCGGCGCCACGGCCAGCGCGGTGGCGTGCTCGACCGCGAGCGCGCCGCACACCTGGGCCGCAGCGACGGCGACGACGCCCGCGGTGACCACGGCTCGCGCGCCGAAGCGCTCGGCGAGCCGTCCCGCCACCGGCAGACCCGTCAGCGACCCGAGCGACAGGGCGAGCAGGAGCAGGCCCAGGCGTCCGGGAGTCAGTCCGAGCTCGTCGCGCACGAGCGGCAGCCGCGACATCCACGACGCGACCATGAGGCCGTTCACCGCGAAGACGACCGCGACGGCGGTGCGTGCCCGGACGAGCGGCGTGCTCGTCATGCCCGTCCCTCCGCGTCGCGCCGGCGAGGCCAGGCGCCGGTGCTCCACAGCGCCCACAGGACCAGGAGGGGCTGGAAGAACAGCCGGGTGAGCCGTGCGCCGTCGGAGTCGAGCCCGAACGCGTCGACGCCCTCCACGTACTGCGCGACGTTCCCGGGGAAGACGACCACGAACAGGCCGGCGACGAGCCAGCCCACGAGCGGACGTCGGGCTCGAGGCGCCAGCAGCACCGCCGCTCCCAGCGCGACCTCGACCGCACCCGATGCGAGCACCGTCACGTCCGCGTCCACCGGGAACCACGACGGCACCTGGGCGTGGAACTCCTCCCGCGCCACCACGTGCGCCACCCCCGCCAGCACGAGGAACGCGCCGAGCAGCAGACGACCGACGAGGCGGGGGAGGGAGGCAGGTGCGGTCACCGGACGAGGATGTCAGGTGGGTGGGGGTGGACGTGCGCTGGATGGGGTGTCGCCCTGCTGTTGCGATACTCGCTCGGGTCTGTCGTTGCTGGTGCGCTGCCTGCGGGTGTCCCGTCCTTGCTGGTGCGCTACCGCCGGGGGTTTCGTCCTTGCTGGTGCACTGCCTCGGCCTTCGCTGGGGGTGGTCTCCGAAAGGGCCTCGACCGGCAGCGGGTCCGGGCGTGGCTTCGGGTCTCGGGGTCCGGTCTGGGCTCGTGGGCGACGCACGATTCTTCCTTTGCGCGGTCTCGGCCCAAGATTCTGCGTTTGCGTGGTCCGGCGGTGGGGGGGGGGGGGGGGGGGGGGGGGGGGGGGGGGGGGGGGGGGGGGGGGGGGGGGGGGGGGGGGGGGGGGGGGG